>NZ_CAWUDL010000019.1:0-85826 GCF_963920945.1 Anabaena sp. CCY 9402-a | reverse complement strand
GAGTAATGAGTAATGAGTAATGAGTAATGAGTAATGAGTAATGAGTAATGAGTGGGGGTTGGACATTAGGTAAAACTTTTTCCTTGTGTCTCTTGAGTCCCTCGTCTTCCTTGTCCTAGTATAATTGTGTATTCCTATGCCCTCCCAACTTTGGCCTTATGTTACTCCTGGCATTCCTGATGAACTGTTCGAGCATTTACCAGGAATCCCCTTTAGTCAGCGAGAAATTAGGTTGTTGATAATTTCGCAGTTGCGGCTAGAACCTGATTCTATATTGTGGGATATTGGTGCGGGTACAGGAACAATTCCCGTAGAAGTGGGACTATTGTGTCCAAAGGGGCAGATTATTGCTGTAGAACGGGATGAAGAGGTTGCCAACTTAATTAAGCGTAACTGCGATCGCTTTGGGGTCAAAAATGTAGAAGTGATTGAAGGTAGTGCGCCAGAATGTTTACATGAGATCAAAGTTACTCCCCACCGTGTTTGTATTGAGGGAGGGCGAGCAATCCAAGATATTTTGCAAGCTGTGTGGAATTATTTACCATCATCCGGAAGAGTGATAGCCACAGCTGCTAATCTGGAGAGTTTATATGCGATTTCTCAGAGTTTCTCGCAGTTACAAGCCAGAAACATTGAAGTTGTGCAGTCTGCGGTTAACCGTTTAGAGAGGCGAGGCTTTTCTCAAACCTTTGCCGCAGTTGATCCCATTTTTATCCTCAGTGGTGAGAAACTAGACTAGAGATTGGGGATCGGGGATTGGGTATTGGGGATTGTATTTTTCTCCCCCTACTTCCCCTGCTTTCTTGTACTCTGTCCTCTGTCACCTGTCCCCTGTCCCCTGTCCCCCAATCCCAATATTAAATACTTCTATGCCTTGGTCTCGGATTATTAGTGGAATTGTTGCGATCGCTCTTGCTTTGGGTGCTGTCCTGTTGGGGGGTTGGTACTTTACTATCATGCTCGCTGTTGTGGTTTTTTTGGGACAACAGGAATATTTTGATTTAGTGCGAACCAGAGGTATTTTACCAGCTGCTAAAACTACTCTATTTCTGAGTCTAGTTTTGCTAGTAGTTTCTAAAATTGATGGTACTTTAGCTGATGCTGTCATGCCCATCGCTGGCACATTTATTTGTTTTTACTTGCTCTTTCAGCCAAAAATGGCCACAATCGCAGATGTTTCGGCTTCGATTATGGGGCTATTTTATGTAGGGTATTTACCTAGCTATTGGGTGCGTTTACGTACAATTGACAGCGCAGCTATCAGTAATTTACCTCTAGATGGTTATTGGCCAGGAACATGGACAGATATTTTCGGAGAGAACAATTTTGCTTCTCTACCAAAAGGGCTAACAATCACGGTGTTAACTTTCTTGTGTATTTGGGCTGCGGATATTGGCGCATACACTATCGGTAGATTTTTTGGTAAAACTCGCTTGTCTGATATCAGCCCCAAGAAAACCGTTGAAGGTGCTGTCTTTGGGATCAGTGCTAGTCTGGGTGTAGCCCTCACTGGGTCTTATTATTTACAATTACCGCAATTTTTCGTCACAGGTATTACCCTAGGTTTATTGATTGGTCTTGCTAGTCTTTTAGGCGATCTTACGGAATCCATGCTCAAGCGTGATGCTGGTGTGAAAGATTCAGGCCAATTAATCCCCGGACATGGGGGGATTTTAGACCGTACTGATAGCTATATCTTCACAGCTCCTTTGGTCTACTATTTTGTCACCCTCATTTTGCCACTGCTGGGTAATTCGTAATTAAGATATACTGAAAATACTTACTTAGTTGGACTTTTTGTTACCTAATCCCCTCCTCTCTTGTCCTCTGTCACCTGTAACCTATCACCTGTTACCTGTAACCTATCACCTGTTACCTGTAACCTATCACCTGTTACCTGTAACCTATCACCTGTCACCTATCACCTGTCACCTATCACCTGTAACCTGTAACCTGTAACCTGTAACCTGTAACCTGTCACCTGTCACCTGTAACCTGTCACCTGTCACGGATTAACGTTAACTTGTCCGTGACAAACCAATTTACCGGGGATCAGAGTAAGTTCTTGAAGATTGACATCTGGGCCAAGATGAAAATTGTAATTATCGCTACTTTCTAAGAGAGTGATGACCGACGGTCGGTCGTAGACCATCGCGTTTTGTGTGACTTGAATGTGAGATAGTTGCAATTCTTGTCCACTCAGCAATTTTAAGGAGAAGCTAATTTTGAGGGGTATAGGTTCACCTGTAGATGCTAGGATTGCATTGAGTGTGAGTTGTTGATTGTCTAGAATAATCTTTTGCCACACAATAGACTTGGATTTTGGACAAAATTCTGGTAAAAGTTTAACCAGTAAATCATTTAAAGCAGTTGATAATAGTTCAGATGAGAGGGAAGCATTTAGATCCTTCTCCTCTATGATCAATTCGCCAACTACTGGTACTACGTGTAGCAGTTGCAAAGGCTGGCCTTTCAGTATTTGGCCTATGTTGATTTGAATATTCTCTGCTGCTAGTTTAATGTGGGTAATATGGAGATTTTGATATACAGCATGATTGGCCAATATGGAAACCCAAGGGATGCAGCCGGAAAGCAACTGGCGATCGCTTGCTTTGATTTCCACTTCTAGCTGAGAGACTTGGCTGACTTGCGCCCTTAACCATAGCTTCAGTGCTGTCTTGAGGACGTTCGTAATAATGTGGATTTTGTGGAAGTGTCTGGTTTGGGGATTTGGTTCTGGCATTTAACCACTCTCATAAATGGGTATTTGCTTAGTATCAACTCAACTGAAACAAGCATTAACTGTACCATTTATGGCTACATCATACAAAATGCCAATATGATGATTATTTATTATCTAAAACATTAAATTGTTATCCGTAATTTCTACATGGAAACCAGGTTACAAAAGGTTCTTGCTGAATTGGGTGTAGCCTCACGCCGAGAAGCCGAAGAAATGATTCGGCGATCGCGGGTGCGGATCAATGGTGTATTTGCACAAATAGGACAAAAAGTTGACCCCCAAAAGGATAGGATTACAGTTGACGGTCAGCTAATATCGGCGCAGTATCGTCCACCGCTAGTTTATGTCCTACTCAACAAACCCCTAGGAGTAGTTTCCACCTGTCACGATCCCCAAGGTAGAAAGACAGTCATCGATTTATTACCTGAAAAATTACGACAGGGTACTGGTATTCATCCCGTTGGTCGCTTAGATGTATATTCTTCAGGAGCATTAATACTCACTAATGATGGAGAATTGACATTTAAGCTAACCCATCCCCGTCACAGTATTCCTAAGACCTATCAAGTTGTAGTTAAAGGTCATCTCTCGGAAGCGGTACTGGAAAAGTGGCGTAGGGGTGTGCTGTTAGACGGGAAAATTACCCGCCCAGCCGAGGTAAGTTTCCTAGAAAAGCTGGCTGATAACAGTCATTTAGAAGTTGTTCTCAAGGAGGGACGAAACCGCCAAATTCGCCGTGTAGCAGAACAATTGGGCTATCCAGTGGTAAAGCTACATCGAAGCGCGATCGGCTCTATTCAATTACAAACATCAAAAGCACCCCTATTAAAAGAGGGTCAATATCGTGTTCTCCAAGATGACGAAATTCGCTGTCTGCAAAATCAGATAAAGCACATACCTATTAAAGATTCAGCTGAGGTAAGGAGCGTAAAAAGACATGAAATGGCTAAAGAGAAAAAATAATGAGCAACCACAACTCTCTATAGAACAACAAAGAGTCGAAAAACTCACAGAAATGGGCGCGCAGTTGTGGGCTTCGCGTCAAGAAAAGGGTCTATCTTTAGAGGAAATGGTGGGATTAACTAAAATTCCTCGGCGACTTCTACAGGCGATTGAAGAAGGTAATATAGATGATTTACCAGAACCCATCTATATTCAAGGCTTAATTAGACAATTTGCGGATGCACTGGGTTTTAAAGGCGGAGAATTCGCCAGTCAATTTCCTGTGAATTTTCAAACTGTGAATACTCCGCAGGTGAATCCAAACCAATCAATATCGATGGGCTTATTGCGCCCCATACATCTTTATTTACTCTATATATTCCTGATTATCTCCTCTGTTAGCAGCTTGTCTCATGTATTAAATAATGCTGCCTTGAGAGCAAATGGTAGAGATCCTAAACAAAACAATCAAGAAACTCTCGTCACAACACCACAGACTCAATCTCAACAGTCAAAAACTCTACCAATCAGCGATCGCCTAACAGTTAACAAAGATAGTCAATCAGTCCAGATTGGCGTAACCTTACAAGCATCCTCATGGATTCGGGTAATAGCTGATGGCAAAACCGAGTTTGAAGGAGTGTTACCAGAGGGCGCACATCGCGTTTGGAAGGCTCAAGAACAGTTGACAGTAAGAACTAATAATGCTGGTGGGGTACTGATGAGTGTGAATCAGCAAGCTGCCAAGCAAATGGGGGAATTTGGCAAGGAGGAAGAAATTAAAATTGCTGCGGTTAAACCTGAATCATGAAACCCAGAGGAAGAAGCGGGAAAATCTCCCGACTTCCTCTTTTCCTTTATTTCCCTTGCGGGGCGCGTCCGTAGAGTTTAGTAAGATTTTTGAGGCGATCGCCTAATTCTGATCTTAAAGCTGCCGATTGATAACGCCACTGCCAATTACCCTCAGCCGTGCTGGGAAAATTCATTCGCGCTTCAGTTCCCAAACCCAAAATATCCTGCAACGGCATAATGGCTTGATTGGCGATCGAACTTAAAGCCAATCTAATTAAATCCCAGTGAATCCCTTCAGGACTGACACAACCTAAATAAAGCAACAGGTTTTCTTTTTCGTAGTCATTGGCTGCATTAAACCAGCCGACAGTTGTGTCATTGTCGTGAGTGCCGGTATAAACGACGAAATTACGCCCATAGTTAAAAGGTAAAAACGGATTGCCGGGATCAGAACCAAAGGCAAAATGTAACACCTTCATACCGGGAAACTCATATTTATCTCGCAAAGCTTCGACTTCTGGTGTAATGACACCCAAATCTTCAGCTAACACAGGTAATTTACCCAAGTTCTGTTTAATCACATCAAACAACTCTTCACCTGGTGCTTTCATCCACTCACCATTCATAGCTGTTTCTTCCCCTTGCGGGACAGCCCAAAAAGCTTCAAAGCCTCGGAAGTGGTCAATGCGAATCACATCTATATAATCCAGCATCGCCTCAAAGCGACCCAACCACCATTTAAAGTTTTGTTTTTGCAACTCCTCCCAGTTATAAACCGGGTTGCCCCATAATTGACCAGTTGCACTGAAGTAATCTGGTGGAACTCCCGCCATTAATGCCGGTTGCATAGTTTCCTCATCCAAACAAAAGATGTCGGGATGCGCCCACACATCAGCACTATCTTGAGCTACATAGATGGGAATATCGCCAATAATTTGAATTCCGCTCATATTGGCGTAATTTTTCAGTTCTGACCACTGGCGAAAAAATTCAAATTGAACAAACTTATAGTAAAAAATCTCAGATTTTAGCTGTTGTCTAGCCATCTCCATCATTGCTGGTTCGCGCTTCACCAGTTCCGGCTTCCAAGTATGCCAACTTGTGCCGTTGTGGGCATCCTTGAGGGACATGAAGAGAGCATAATCATCTAACCAATAAGCCTTACTATCGCAGAACCCGGCAAATTCTTTTTTTTGTAAAGGCGTAGCTTTGGCTTGAAAATTGTTGCAGGCTGTTTTTAGTAACCTAACTTTAATCGGGATAACTCGGTCGTAATCTACTTGATTAGGATCAAATTCTGGTAGATTAGCAAAGTCCTCTTCAGCTAATAAACCCTGTTCTTGTAATTGTTCTGGGTTAATCAGTAAATGATTACCCGCCATTGCCGAATAGGAAGCATAAGGAGAATTGCCATACCCAGTAGGCCCCAAAGGTAAAACTTGCCAGTATTGCTGGTAACTTTCTCTAAGAAAATCAATAAACTTATAGGCTTCTAAGCCCAAATCCCCCATGCCAAATCGACTAGGGAAAGAGGTAGGATGCAACAAAATGCCACTGGATCTAGGAAAAGGCATATTTAACGTGAAATATAGGAGGAAGCGATCCCATCGAATTTATCACGCTGAGGTCAGCTTGGAAAGCTATCTTTTGGTTGGGATTTCAATTCAAAATTCAAAATTCAAAATGAAAGAACTCCTGGGAATGGTGCTTGGGTAGTAGAGAAGAAAAACTAATGACTATTGACTATTGATTATGACTTACAAAAATCCTGCGCCTACGGTAGATATCATTATTGAATTAATAGACAGACCTCATCGACCAATTATTTTAATTGAGCGACACAATGAGCCTTTGGGTTGGGCAATTCCTGGAGGATTTGTAGATTATGGCGAACCTGTAGAAGTGGCGGCGCGGCGGGAAGCTGAGGAAGAAATAGGATTACAGATAGAATTAATTGAGCAATTTTTGGTGTATTCTGACCCCAAGCGTGATCCGCGTCAGCATACGATTAGCATTGTATTTTTAGCAACCGCCACAGGAGAACCCAAAGCTGGGGATGATGCTAAGAATGTGGGGATTTTTGAGCCTTGGCGTGTACCAAGTAACTTATGCTTTGACCACGATCGCATTTTGCGGGATTATTGGCGTTATCGACATCATGGGATTCGTCCCCGATTGAGTTTTGAGTAACGCACCGCAGAGGAAATATGAGTAAACAAGTTATTCGTACTGAGCAAGCACCTGCACCAGTAGGGCCTTATAATCAAGCGATCGCAGCTTCTGGTCAAATGCTATTTGTAGCTGGACAAATTCCCCTCAACCCTAGCACCGGGGAAATTGTGGGTGCAGGGGATGTCAAACAACAAACACAGCAAGTCATGGCAAATCTGCAAGCTATCTTAACAGCAGGTGGCGCAAGCTTTGCTGATGTGGTCAAGACATCGGTATTTTTAGCTGATATGAATGATTTTGCTACTGTGAATGCAGTTTATGCCCAGTATTTTGATGAAGCGACAGCTCCCGCTCGTGCTTGTGTAGAAGTATCGCGCTTACCAAAAGATGTGTTGGTAGAAATTGAGTGTATCGCAGTCATACCCGACAAATAGAGTTTAGCGTCTGAGTATGCTTGATAGCTGAAAGATACTCGGCAAAAAGTTGACGTAGCGATCGCACTGCTAATACCGTAACGTAGGGATCGCTACGGTGCAGAAATATTTGTTTAAAGTAAAAAATTTGTGTTAATAATAAATATTTGCAGGTTAAAGAATCATTACTCTAAATTTAAGATAGTGGCGATAAAAAATTATCGCACAGATATAAGTTAGGCTGACGAAATAAAACCCAACATTTTAAAACATTTGTTGGGTTACGTTATGATTAATCAAGAACGCACTTGATCTTATGGAAATAAAGAATTATCTGTGAGACACGTTTTGCAAACGATAGGTCTTTTTCCGCTTGAGAATCAAAGCACTACCAACAATACCTAAAACTATTGTCCCCAATGTAGAAGATGGTTCTGGAATCTGGTAGAAACTATTAATATTACTCACAATCACAAAATCCGAACCATATCCAAAGTCTGCACTACCAATGCTTAGTAATGTATTGATTAAATCGGCTTCAATATAACTATATGACTCTCTTGCTGGTCCTACAAGTGCGGCACTTTCTGGAGTTAATTGACCTGATTGCTCTCCAATACCCACGCTCAAGAAACTCTCAATACTAGCTGTATTAAGTGGCACAGCTAAAATATAGCGAATAATAGGAGCGAAAGCAGAGGTTGAAGGGTAAGGAAGGCTTGTAAAAGTATATCCTCCCAAGGTGATTTTTACTCCAGAACTAGGAGTTATATCATTGTAGCCAGAGCCGTCGTAAGTTACATCTCTACTATTGGGTGGACTATATGTGAGTTTACCTGTAAAGGGAGTGCCAACTTGGACATTAGAAATAAATGCCGAGCCTGTAGGTGTTGCTACAAAAGCATTGCTTGTTTCTACCTGGGTAACTGTACCTGAAAATAGAAAACTCACTGCTTGAGCAGGCGATGCTGTAGCTATAGTTCCTCCAGCCATTAATGCTGTAGCAACAACAGCTTTAGCCAAGGTTTGTAATTGACCAATCTGTGTCATATTTTCTCCTAATTACGTGTCTAATTTTTGTTAAATTTTGCTTGCAATAAATGGCGTTTGTCCAATATAAAAATTTCGTACATTGTTTAAATGAATGTACGTTTTTGTATCGGATATCCTAATACATTGACAGTTCTTTACTTACTTAACACCCTCTAAGACTTGAGGCAAATTTCTAACATGATATTCCTAGACACAAGTATATGATAGTCCTAAGTATTTACCTAGTCATTTACATAAACTTTATAAATTAAGGTATTACGCATTACATACAGAAATGCGTTGTAATTTTGAATAAAATTAGATATTTGTAGTTCACTACTCGCTTCTCAAAGAAGTAGCGAAACTATATAGAATAAATATTATATCCACTCAAAACCCTGGGCTGCTAAATATTCCTTCGCTGGGGCTAAAATCTCTTTCCTAAGAATTAGCTTAACTTTAGGCTCACGTAAATACAACCGAAAACGGTCTACAAACAAACCATTAACAGACTCAATTTTCTCAATCGCACTCCAAGGAATTAACAAAGGTGGAGATCCAAAACTAAACAAGGGAAAGACACTCAAATAAATCCCTTTAGAACTGACACCAACATTTAAGGTGCTTTTGTAGTAAACCCAACCCACAGAACCGCGTTCCATCCGCGAAAAGTTTGGTGGTGGTGGTTCATGGGTGCGGTAGAGTTTGGCCAGGCGATTCCAGTTATGACGAAATACAACAACTACGACTGCCGTAGTCACGACATAAAAGGCTACATATTCCCAACGAAGAGATTTTGGCATTTCACCATGAGGCTTCAGGTGATTAATATAGATACGGCAAATCAGGAGCAAGCGATCGCTTCAGCAATATCTCGTAATTAAAATGCTGTAGCCTTATGCTGATTTTTTTAGGGCTAAAAACTTTCTGACAAATAGTAAGTGAGGAATTTGCAAAATATCTTCATGTAGATATATGAATGCTAAAACTATAGTTTTTGCAAACTCCTCGCAAATTTCACAGCCGAGTATTAAGGGAACACACTAAATCCCTCTTAAAAGAATTTATCATTAAATTGCTGATACTTTAGCAAAAGCTTCATTTAAATGTGGTTGAGATATTGCTGGGTGCTGTTCTTCTCGATTATGACGAGCAAAGTGCTTATCCATTAATAATGGGACTTGATCGGCTTGAATGCGGCTGTAGCGAGTTTTATCTGGCATGACTATGTTCGGCCCAGCTTTGCAGTTTTTCATACAACCAGTTGCTTTAATAGTAACTTGGTCTTCTAGTCCGCGATCGCTCAACGCTGCTTCTAGGGCTTGACAAAGAGTCTTACCACCACGTTTCATGCAATCAGACTTTTGACACATCAAAATTGTGGCTTTTGTCTTAGGCGGTTGTGGGTGGGTTGGTGCAGAGGTGTTAGCTGTAGCGGCCATAACACGTTCAGCTTTGAATGCAACTTTACCACCTTTGCGATCGCACTTTTTTTCCCCAACTACTTGTAACCAAGTCCCTGGCTGCAAACGCAAGTCAAAAGCATACCTTAAATTTTTAGCGAGTTTAATATAATATTCACCGTCATAAGTACCTAGTAACAAGCCTTTGAGCTTATAACCATCCTTAATTACAAATTCAATAAATTTACCTTCAAGACAAAATTGTGATACTTCTTTGCTTTGACATACACTCATATTCTTTTACCCTTTTTTAACTAACTTTAAACTTGAGCCATTTGGTAGAGTCTGTCACAACAGCCATTACGGGCTTTAGCAACTTCGTTTTAGAGTCGAAATTAAATCTTGGCGAGAAGCTGTGAATTGTCTAATTACACTCCAAAGCTGAATAGCCGCGACAGGAGAGCTAATTTTAACTTTCAATGGTTGGCTAGCCTCACACCAACAGGGAATATCTAGCTCTTGCAAACGTTGATAAATCTGCCAACGGTCTAGCCAATTCACTTCTACAACGTAAGTTTGCTCGATTTGTGAAAGAAATGATTTCAAGTGAATAGCCCTCAAAGTGCAAGTAAATTGCAATAAATATAGTACAGCTACTCCTCATATTTAAAATTTTTGAAGGTGCAGCCTCTTTTATTTAGAATAACCTAAGTGCAAACAATTCTCAGTTATCTTGCTAAAAAAAATAAAAATTCTGTAATAATTCTCCACTAAAACCAATAGTGACGCTCGCGTAGCATAGTGATTCCAGAGAAACTGCCTAAATTTTTCCAGATTTATGTAGATATATACGAAAAGTGAAAATAATCACACTAGATAGCCAATCGGTTCTAGGGATGAGAATTTACGCCTATAAGAACCCCGCTTTCTTGAAGAAAGTGGGGTTCTGGGTTGTATAAAACATATCACTGATTAGAGATATAATCCTTTGCTTGTCTATAGATAGCTTAAATACCAAAAAATCTGAACACATCGCTCAATAGCTAAACAGCGTTAATTAAATCTTAATTAAGGTATGTATATCTATTTCACGAAGATAATTAGCTTGGAAATTTTAGCGACAGAAAATTCCCAAATATATGCTATTGATAGAGGCGGATTTGATTTTTATGATGTTAATATGTAGGAAATAAACGGTTACAAACTTTGACTGTTTAAAAGAGAGGAGAATAATGGCTGATACGCAAACTTTATTGCAAAATTTTGGTCAAGTTTACGACAATCCAGTCTTACTAGATCGCAGCGTAACTGCTCCAGTGACTGAAGGATTAAACGTTGTTTTAGCTAGCTTTCAAGCATTGTACGTGCAGTACCAAAAGCATCATTTTGTAGTGGAAGGTGCAGAATTTTACTCACTGCATGAATTTTTTAATGACAGCTATAATCAAGTTCAAGACCACATCCATGAGATTGGTGAAAGATTAAATGGATTAGGTGGTGTACCAGCAGCTACTTTCAGCAAGTTGGCAGAATTAACCTGTTTTGAGCAAGAATCTGATGGTGTCTATTCTTCTCGCAAGATGTTAGAAAATGACCTAGCAGCAGAACAGTCTATCATCAACGTTATTCGCCGCCAAGCTGCTCAAGCAGAGAGTTTGGGCGATCGTGGTACACGCTATATGTACGAAAAGATTCTGTTAAAAACTGAAGAAAGAGCTTATCATTTATCTCACTTTTTGGCTAAAGATAGCTTAACCTTGGGTTTTGTTCAACCTGCCCAGAATTAATGTTGAGATAATTTACCTCCAGTCATCTATAGACAGAAGGTAATCTTACAGGACTGCGTTTTACAAGAATATGAAAAAAGGCAGAGAGTATTGGTACTTTCTGCCTTTTTTATTATGGTTATTAACATGAAACAATTGCAAAATATTAGCAATATTCTATTTAATAAGTATTTGCACTTTTTGAACTGGATTTATTTTCTAGTCGCATATATCTAAAAACCTAGTTTTGATGTTAAAAAATATTAGATTAAACTAGCGATCGCTCTGATGCTAACTTTGATTATTGAGAATAATTTTGAATTAACTTAATTCCGAAATTTGCTTTAATTAGCATAAAGACAGAATAAAAATTAATCTTGACTAAAAAAGCATTCATAAATCATTATTCAAAGCCAAGAACCTCCGTTTCTTTGAGAAAAAGGGGTTCTCAAGTCTCAGAGAATGTTGGAAAAGTTTTGGGCGAAGATATCCCGTAGGGAAGTCCACCTGCGTGGACTAATAGAAAATTAAGGCTTTGAAACCTACCGACCAGGTTTCAAAGCCAAGCTATTGCTTTGGGCTGGCTTCCCGACTTATAGCAGGTGGCTCGCCATTTATAATCGCCTGTAATCTATTAGGGGGATTCAAGGGATGCAAAAAAATTGTAGATTGGGTTGATGGAAGGAAACCCCACACTGCGCTAACCCTGGCAGTATTGGGGAGCATCCCGGTTTACCCTCCTGTGTCACCGAACCTAGAAAACTTAATAATAAACAACACTAGTAGAGAGAAAGAACCTTAAAATAATCAGGACTTTGTATTCTCGTACTCCAACCCAACGACTATGCCCCGCCGTCAAGACATCCAGAAGATACTGTTATTAGGATCTGGCCCAATTGTGATTGGCCAAGCCTGTGAATTCGACTATTCTGGCACTCAAGCCTGTAAAGCATTGCGAGAAGAAGGTTATGAAGTGGTGTTGGTCAACTCCAACCCGGCGACAATCATGACCGACCCGGAAACAGCCGATCGCACTTACATTGAACCTCTAACACCAGAAATAGTCGCAAAAGTCATCGAGAAAGAACGTCCAGATGCTCTACTACCAACGATGGGTGGACAAACAGCCCTCAACATAGCTGTCACCCTGGCGAAAAATGGTGTGTTAGATCAATATAATGTTGAATTAATTGGCGCGAAGTTAGAGGCGATTGAAAAAGCCGAAGACCGGAAATTATTCAACGAAGCAATGGCAAAGATTGGGGTGAGTGTTTGTCCCAGTGGTACAGCCTCATCCTTAGAAGAATCAAAAGCGATCGCGCGTAAAATCGGCACTTACCCTTTAATTATTCGTCCAGCTTTTACAATGGGTGGTACGGGTGGCGGTATCGCCTACAACCAAGAAGAATTTGAGGAAATGGCACAAGTCGGGATTGATGCGAGTCCCGTTTCCCAAATTCTCATTGATCAGTCCCTCCTCGGCTGGAAAGAATACGAATTGGAAGTGATGCGCGACCTTGCAGATAACGTTGTGATTATCTGTTCCATCGAAAATATCGACCCGATGGGGATTCACACAGGCGATTCCATCACCGTTGCACCAGCCCAAACCCTCACCGATAAAGAATATCAACGGCTGCGGGACATGGCGATTAAAATCATCCGTGAAATTGGCGTAGAAACTGGCGGTTCTAATATCCAATTTGCCGTTAACCCAGTGGATGGGGATGTCGTCGTCATTGAAATGAACCCCCGCGTTTCTCGCAGTTCCGCCTTGTCTTCCAAAGCTACTGGTTTTCCCATCGCGAAGATGGCGGCGAAGTTGGCTGTCGGTTACACCTTGGATGAAATTAAAAACGACATTACCAAGAAAACCCCAGCTTCCTTTGAACCAACCATTGATTACGTTGTTACCAAAGTCCCCCGCTTCGCCTTTGAAAAATTCCCCGGTTCAGAACCCGTCCTGACCACCCAAATGAAATCTGTCGGGGAAGCAATGGCTATTGGGCGGACTTTTAACGAATCCTTCCAAAAAGCCCTGCGTTCTCTCGAAACCGGCCGCGCGGGTTGGGGTTGTGACAAAGCAGAAAAATTGCCCAGTGGCGAACAAATTCGCGCCCAGTTACGCACACCCAACCCCGATCGCATTTTTGCAGTGCGCCATGCTTTGCAATTGGGGATTAGCAGTGAAGAAATCTACGAACTTACTGGGATTGACCCTTGGTTCTTAGATAAAATGCAGCAACTTTTAGAGGTGGAGAAATTCCTTAAACGCACACCTCTAAAACAGTTGACAAAGGAGCAAATGTATGAAATTAAACGCGACGGATATAGCGATCGCCAAATTGCCTTTGCTACCAAAACCACCGAAGATGAAGTTCGCACCTACCGCAAACAATTAGGTATCACACCCGTTTACAAAACTGTCGATACCTGCGCAGCTGAGTTTGAAGCCTTTACACCTTATTACTACTCAACCTACGAAGAAGAAGACGAGGTTATCCCAGCCACCAAGCCCAAAGTGATGATTTTGGGAGGCGGCCCCAACCGCATCGGCCAAGGAATTGAGTTTGACTATTGTTGTTGTCACGCCGCCTATGCCTTGAAGGGTGCAGGCTATGAGACGATTATGGTCAACTCAAACCCAGAGACAGTATCCACCGATTACGATACTAGCGATCGCCTCTACTTTGAACCATTAACGAAAGAAGATGTACTTAACATCATCGAAGCTGAAAATCCTGTCGGGATCATCGTTCAGTTTGGTGGACAAACACCACTAAAACTAGCTTTACCATTGCAAGAATATTTGCAACAGCTAGAGACGGCGGAAATTTCCCCATCCTCAGTCACCAAAATTTGGGGAACATCACCCGATTCTATTGACAGGGCTGAAAACCGGGAACGATTTGAGAAGATTCTCAAACAGTTAAATATTGCTCAACCGCCAAATGGAATTGCGCGGAGTTATGAAGACGCGCTCATTGTGGCTAAACGCATTGGCTACCCGGTGGTAGTACGTCCTAGTTACGTGTTGGGTGGTAGGGCGATGGAAATCGTCTACTCTGATACAGAATTGGAACGTTATATGACCTTTGCGGTACAGGTCGAGCCAGAACATCCAATTTTAATTGATAAGTTTTTGGAAAACGCCATTGAAGTTGATGTAGATGCGATCGCCGACCACACCGGACGAGTAGTGATTGGTGGCATAATGGAACACATTGAGCAAGCGGGTATTCACTCAGGAGACTCAGCTTGTTCTCTGCCTTCAATCTCCCTCCCACCAGCCGTTCTCAATCAAATCCGCACTTGGACGGTAGAACTAGCACAAGCCCTGTCTGTAATTGGATTGATGAATATTCAGTTTGCCGTCATTGGTGCTAGCAGTTATTCGCCCCAAGTTTACATTCTGGAAGCTAACCCCCGTGCTTCTCGGACAGTTCCCTTTGTCTCAAAAGCGACAGGTGTACCCTTGGCGAAGTTAGCATCCTTAATTATGTCGGGGAAAACCTTAGAAGAATTGAATTTCACCCAAGAAGTCATCCCCAAGCACATTGCAGTCAAAGAAGCCGTGTTACCCTTTAATAAATTCCCTGGAACTGATACAATATTAGGCCCAGAGATGCGCTCCACTGGGGAGGTAATGGGCATAGATAGCGATTTTGGTCGCGCCTTTGCCAAAGCAGAATTAGGTGCTGGAGAGCGTTTACCACTAACGGGAACTGTGTTTGTCTCCATGAGCGATCGCGATAAAGCCGCCGCCGTTCCTGTCGTGAAAGAATTTCTCGATTTAGGCTTCCAGGTGATGGCTACCTCTGGTACACGCCAAGTCTTAAAGGAGCATGGTTTAGATGTCGAGTTAGTGCTGAAACTGCATGAAGGTCGTCCCCACGTCATCGATGCCATCAAAAATCAGAAAATCCAACTGATTATTAACACTCCTTCTGGAGAAGAAGCCCAAACCGATGCTAGATTAATCCGCCGCACAGGTTTAGCCTACAAAATCCCCATCATCACCACTATCGCCGGGGCTAAAGCTACCGTTGCGGCAATCCGTTCCATGCAAAATACGACTTTAGACGTAAAAGTCATTCAAGACTACTGCTCAAATCTCTAGATAAGGGTGTAGGGGGAGCAGGGAGACCAGGGAAATTTTTACCCAGTCCCCAATCCCCAGTCCCCAGTACAGCACGACGTAAGTCCTCCACCTATTCCAAATCAACAAAACCCTTACGCTGTCTTTATTTTGACTTTTGACTTTTGACTTTTGACTTCCGCTTTGCGGTACTAGTCCCCATATGGAATCTACTCAAAGCGGTATTTACAAGGAAAATTAAGTAATTATTATAGAAAAATAATTATGGTTTTCATTGAGATATTTTAACAAATATGAGGAAGTGATCATTCTCTGCGGAAACTTCACCAACCAGTAAGAGTCAAAGGAATTCAGTGCATTTAGTTGCTTAAGGAGAATAACTGGTGTGCAAGACCTAAAACAGACAATATCACGAACATTTATTAATTATGAGTGGGATGTGTATTTGCATTTAGTGTACTATTCTAATAGTACATAGTACACTGAGATGGATTGATTTACCTAAATCTTCATGACTTCAAAAATTTATGATTACTCAGTACACCAAAGCCTCTCATAAATGTTACAATTGTTAACAAATATTTAGATACAAAAAACTTCGTCTCGCTACCTTTTATCTAACCCTAGATACTTGTGCAGCCTAGGAAATAACTGTAATTTCTAGCAGTTAAAGACCTACTTAGATTGATATAACAGCCGAGATTCATCGGTTGTATAAATTTCAACAGATAACAAACAGCCCAGCTTGACTGGGTAGTACCGGCAAAGAGCATCTATTAGTTGATGACCCTACCAACAAGTCCAACATTACCAAAGAGTAGCGCCATGAAGACCGCTCAGACAGCCACAGACCTCGTGCGGACTTACCTGCGTGAGATTGGCCGTGTACCACTCTTAACCCACGAGGAAGAAATTTTTTATGGTAAACAGGTACAGCGTTCATCCACATTGCAGGAGGTGCGTGAGGAACTGTTCAATAAGTTAGGTTATGAGCCGAGCTTAGAAGAGTGGGCAAAAGCGGCAGAGTTAGACACGGCACAATTAAACGAAGTCATCGCAGAAGGCGAAATTGCTAAACGCAAAATGGTGGAAGCTAATTTGCGGCTTGTGGTATCCGTTGCCAAAAAGTACATTAAACGCAATGTCGATTTACTGGACTTAATCCAAGAAGGCAGTATTGGGATGCAACGGGGTGTAGAAAAATTTGACCCCACTAAAGGTTATAGATTTTCTACCTATGCCTATTGGTGGATTCGCCAAGCTATCACCCGTGCGATCGCAGAAAAAGCGCGTACTATCCGCCTACCAATTCACATCACCGAGAAGCTTAACAAAATTAAAAAAGCGCAACGCCACCTATCTCAAAGATTAGGACGCGCTCCCACCGCATCTGAGCTAGCCAGTGAATTAGAATTAACACCTAAGCAGGTACGAGAATACCTAGAAAAAGCACGCTTACCCTTATCTTTAGACTTGCGCTTAGGAGATAACTACGACACTGAATTAGGAGAAATGCTAGAAGACCCCGGTGCTTCTCCGGAAGATTTTGTCATGCAATCCTCCCTATCTTACGACCTAGATCGCCTCATGGAGCAACTTACCCCTCAACAAAGAGAGGTGATTAAACTCCGTTTTGGATTGATGGATGGACAGGCTTTAACTTTGGCAAGAATAGGTGAAATTCTCAACATTAGCCGCGAACGAGTACGGCAAATTGAAAGAGAAGCTTTAACTAAACTACGTAAGTCTAAAGCCTGTATGGATGAATATTTGGCAAGTTAGTCATTAGTGATTAGGCATTAGCTCGCAGGGTGCGCTTCGCTGTAATAAAATGCAGCCAAGCGCACCCTATATCTTTGCTTGTTTCGGCAAAAATGTTAATTTTCACTATTGTTAGTGATCTTGCACTGTAACAGACTATACTTCTAAGGAATATTAACCATTTGACTTAAATTAAGGCGAGAAAATCCCCTCTTTAATGTACGGTTACACCCACTCCTGATGACAAATTAACTTGTTACATTATTTGACAGGAACACTAAATGGCTTGTGAAGTCAAGTTAAATAAAAGACCTCAGCCTAGTAAAGTCACTAACACCACATTCAACAGTGGTAGTACAGGAGGTACAAAGTGAGTAACCCATCTAACCGAGTTTCAGAATTTTTCGACAGTGAATCAGAAACAAGCAATCTACTCTGGCAGTATGTTAAGTCATTAAACCCAGAAACAGTAAACCAGCTATCAAAACCAGCCTCTCCTGAAGTTTTTCAAGTGATGGAGCGTAATATAGTAGGACTGTTGGGCAACCTACCTTCTGAACACTTTGACATTACCATTACTACCAATCGGGAAAGTCTAGGACGGATGTTAGCATCTGCAATGATTAGTGGTTATTTTTTACGAAATGCCGAGCAAAGAATGAACTTTGAAAAAGTAATGCACGGAACTGAAAGTAATAATCACGAAGTTGAATAGCAATTTCATGTTGTCAAGCCGCAGTTCAACAGTAAAATTACCAGCACAAAATACTGAAGAGCAGTTTTATGCGGAATCCCCACAAACTCCTGTCCCATCAAACAAGCGTTAGCGAAATTTGGCAGCAATATCTTGAACGCTAACGCTACTTGTCTCTGATGATATTTATACGAAATAAACGACACAATTAAACGTGTAGATCAGCTAAAAGCAGTTTATATTTTTAAATGAGTAAAAACTCGGTAGATACTAAAAAATCTGCCGAGTTTTGTTATTTGTCAATAGTTAGTAGTCAATAGTCATGAACAAAACCACGACTCTACCACCACACAAAATTATTGGTGTTGCCGTAATTTGGAATGATCAGCAACAAATTTTAATTGATCGTCGTCGTCAAGAAGGCTCAATGGGTGGTTTATGGGAGTTTCCCGGTGGTAAAATCGAGTTTGGCGAAACTGTGGAAGAATGTATTAAAAGAGAAATTTACGAAGAACTGGGAATAGTAATTGAGGTAGGAGAGCATCTGATTACTATTGACCATACTTATACTCATTTACGTGTCACCTTAACAGTACATCACTGTCACCTGCTTTCAGGTGTTCCTCAACCTCTAGAGTGTGATGAAGTGCTTTGGGTGAATTTAGACGAGTTGGAACAGTTTACTTTTCCCCAAGCAAATACTCAGATTATTGCTGCATTGAAAGAGAGTGGTGAGTGCTGAGTGCTGAGTATTGAGTAGTGAGTATTGAGTAGTGAGTATTGAGTGGGTGGGCATTGTATTTTTCTCCCCCGGCTTCCCCTGCTCCCCCTGCTTGCTTTTTCCCAGTCCCCAGTTATTTAATTTTGAATTTTGTAGGCGCAAGCCTTGCCGTTCGCGTAGCGTCTCCTACAGGAGAAGGCTATTTTGAATTTTGAATTGATTTGTCCCCATTACCGTAACAATGTATTAACTGAATCAGGTTGAGTCACTGAATTTTCTACAATATTCGCAGAGACTGTGATCAAGGGTGTAAGCAAATCAATGCCTAAAAGTGTTGCCGATATAATGAGTCCTGAGCCAATTGTTGTCCGGCCAGCTACTCCGCTTCCAGAAGCAATCCAAATTCTGGCAGAACGACGCATCAGCGGCCTACCTGTTGTCGATGATGTCGGTAAATTGTTGGGTATTATCTCAGAAACTGACTTGATGTGGCAAGAAACTGGTGTAACACCTCCGGCATATATCATGTTTTTGGATAGTGTAATTTATTTAAAAAATCCTGCTGTCTACGAACGCGATCTGCATAAAGCTTTAGGACAAACCGTTGGGGAAGTGATGAGCAAAAATCCTGTTACTATCACTCCCGATCAAACTGTAAAACAAGCAGCACAACTAATGCACGATCGCAATGTTCATCGCTTACCTGTAATAGATAACACAGATAAAGTCATTGGGATTATTACTCGTGGTGACATTGTGCGGGCGATGGCTGCTAGTCAAGATTAGTTATGAGTCACTAGTCATTAGTCATTAGCTAGTTATTTTTATACTGGACTATTGACTTTTTTAAACCACTTTTAAAAATTAGGATAATTAAATGAGTATAACTCCTGAGTCTGTGAGACAATTGCTCAGTTCTGAAGATTTGGGCGATCGCTTACGTGCTGTGAATCAAATCCGTGAACTTGAACCTACTACTGCGTTTGAACTCGTGCAAATTGCTATTGGTGATAGTAATTCCCGCGTTCGCTATTCAGCAGTGAGTCAGTTCGATACTCTCGGAACTCAGGACTTAGACTTATCGTTGGATTTATTGCGTGCTTTATTAAGTGATCCAGAAGCTGATGTACAAGCCGCAGCCGCAGATTGCTTGGGGGCGTTGAAATTACACGCTGCTTTTGAAGATTTGCAGCAACTTTATCACACAACCCCTGAGTGGCTAGTACAATTCAGTATTATTGCTGCTCTGGGAGAATTGGGAGATCCGCGATCGTTTGAATTACTGAAGGAAGCTCTTTCTTCTGATGTGGAACTAGTCCAAACTGCGGCAATTAGTTCTATGGGTGAGTTAGGTGATTTACAAGCAGTTCCTTTGTTAGCTTCTTACGCTACCAACCCTGATTGGCAGATGCGTTATAGAGTTGTACAGGCTTTGACTCGGTTGGGTGGTGCAGAAGCTAAGTCTATTTTAGAAACTCTAACAAATGATCAAGTAGAAGCGATCGCTACTGAAGCTAAAAAATCTTTGGATTCAGTCGAATAATAATTTCGGAACTTACGCAAGATTCAACCGAAAAGCTGATTCTTGCGTAGTATTCATACACCTTATATTTTTTTATTTTTCATCTGACGACGGCGCACCAAGGTAAGCCCCGCAACTGCACCTAAGCCAATGATGGTGGTAGGTTCAGGTATTGGTATTGGCCCGCAACAGAAAGAAGCAGTAGCAAACACTTTAAAATCAGCTCCGTTAAAGCTGGTCTCAGATATTAATTTCAACCCGCTCAATACTACGTCAGAACCCAATCCTAAATCTGCATAGCTAACTCCCCAAGATCCTACAGGTTGTGCGCCTGGAACTTCTGTGGTATCAATTCTGTAGCCAGTAAGAGTCCAGAGGTTACGAGTAATTGTATAGCTATTACCTACTAGATTTCCGTTAGTGTCGATCGCTTGTAACTGGATATCGCTGTTTAGTCCACGCTCATAAAAGAAGAAGCTGTCTAATCCACGGCTATCTGATATGACAGGAGCTTCAAAGAATACATCAATATCAAACTCACCAGTGTCTTCAGAATCGACGATATTGTTTAAGTTGTAGTTACCTAAGTATGCCGCAATTTCTGCTGCTGTTGGATCTTCATTTGGGGCAAAACCAAGAGGATTAGTAGCCAGTTCACCTCTATCAGTGCTGGCTGCACCACTATTTAGAACAAGAGTTTTTGGTGTATTAAAATTTATTCTAGCGTCATTAATTAACAGAAGGTTTGTGAAGGGAAGAAGGGTCTCTCCACCTTGCTCAATAGATGTCAAGAAAATATCTTCTTGGGGATTAGCAGGATTTGGCGTAAAGTTGGTTATGAAACTAGCAGCTTTAGCCGTGCTAGACATAGCTAAAGCTGCACTCAAAGCCACTACAGCAGAGGTGAGTATATTTTGAACTTTCATGGGTTCGTTACCAAAAATTTTGATTTTAGCTATTTAGTCTGAAAATAACCGTTTAAACCCTTACGGTATCTGATGTTTAAAAATTGAGCCAGATTTTTTTTAACCAGAATAATAAAAGATAGTTACTTTCATTACAGAGTTTATCACCTCAAAATTACTTAAGTAATAGGTATTTATTGAAAATTATGTAAACCAAGCTGGAAATTATGTGTTTTTTTACATAAGTTTCCCTATTTTGACTGAGTAATCGTAACTTCAAGGGTTTAAGATCCCTCTCTTTCAAAGCTCAAAATACCACAGACTAGAAGTCTGAGGCTATACAAACTAAAAGTCTGCTGACCTAGGCTAATTGGTTTTTTCTGTATTTAGCCCATCCATATTTATGGGCGTTGTTTGTGTACCCCGAAGCTTTAACTTGAGGGCGAATAGAACTTGTGTGTAAACGGTAGAGAGGGATTCTTGATAATCTATCGAACTCACATTAATTTTGTATTTTGAATTTGGAACAGGAATTACGCATCAAAACAAAACATCAATGGTCAGACCATTTCTGACAAGAGTTTCTTCATACAGGTATAAAATAAAGTTTTTTAAAGAAAGACATCATCAACCAGTTGTATTATATGTATCAGACGTAATTGAAAATTCTCCGTAATACCATCTTCTTTAAAAAGATTTGTTATGGCTTAACTGCATATTTATTCTTAAATTAAGTGCTTATACCATAAACTTTATATTGCGTGGATGTCCCCTGGTTTTTATCAATCTTTAAGAAGAAACTTAATAAAAGCTTAATTTTGTTTTTTTTGATTGTAAAAAACTAGTTTTTTACATAGGTGAAAGTGTGCAGATTCCCCCCATTTTATAGCTATGTAAGGAAGGATATTTATGCCTCTTGATAATGCAGGTAACACATTAAATACTGCTAAAAAAATAACTCTTACCACCAATATTCAGACTTTTAGTGACTGGGTGGGTTCGTCAGATATCGATGATTTCTATAGTTTGAGTCTAGCTGGACGGAGTAGTCTGAATGTTCTTGTTGATGATTTGAATGCAAATGTAAATACACAGATCATTAAAGATGCCAACAACAATGGTTTGATTGATAGTGGTGAAATTATCACTGGTTCTTATCAGGGTGGACATAGAAGTGAATCAATTAAGCATACTTTAAATGCTGGAAATTATTTCATTAGAGTCTATTCTCAAAGTGGTGATACTAACTACAATCTGAAAGTCTTTGAAAATTTTGCCCCAACTTCACTAGAGTTTAATCTCAATAGCACTAGCCTTAATACAACGGACAACCTCAGTCTCAACAATGCTTGGGTGTCGGATAAAAACGGTGTTAGCGATATCTCAAAGGTAGATTTTCGTATTCAAAGAGCAGATGGAACATGGCTAAATGTGGCTGATGCTACTGTATTTACCGCCAATTCTAGCGATGCAAGTAAGGCAAATTTCAGCTACAGTTTGTCCTTAAAAAACTTGAATTTGGCGGCTGGTAACTATACTCTTCAGGGGAAAGCTTACGATCAGACTGGTGCTGTAAGCAATACAGTCAAGCAGACATTTACCGTAACGACCACAGCACCAACAACAACATCGACCACAGCACCAACAACAACATCGACCACAGCACCGACAACAACATCGACCACAGCACCGACAACAACATCGACCACAGCACCGACTCTGGTTCAAGATTGGTTCAGTAAAAATTTACTCGACCAACAAATCATTACATTGGTACGTTCCTTAGCATCCGATAGCGATTTAAGTCGTCAGGATATGCTGAGTATCTTTAGAAATGCTCAAGATAATTCTGCTATTGATGTTAAGGAGGTAAAAGACCTCAAGACTTTGTTAGGTGCAAGCACACCTTTCACTATGGAAGATTCTGTGAAATGGCTATCGACACAGGTTGCTAATGGTACGACTGTAGACATGGCTGCTAGTAACTTTGAGTCAAATTTAGTTGGTCGTTGGTTTTTAGGAACAATAGCACCTACACCTGTCTTTAATGGCACAAATCTCACTTATACTGTGCCAACAGGTAGTTTGTTTGGAAGTTCTGGCGAAGCACGAATTGGTGATATTGATCAAAATAAGTTAGGCAACTGCACATTTTTAGCAGCTTTGGGTGCAACTTTTGGTCGCCAGTCTGATGATTCAGGTAATACTTCTAGTTCTGCGATTAATAGCATGATCACAGATAATGGTGATAACACTTATACCATACGCTTTTACTCATACAGTGGAGCAGAATATGTCACAGTTGATCGTCGTATCGCTACAAGTATTGCTGCTAAACGAAATAACGGTGTTCTTTGGGTAGCATTAGTCGAAAAAGCTTATGCTCAATGGCGGGAATGGAGTGCGAAAGGACAGCCTGGATATAATCTTATTGGTAATGGAGGCTCTCTTGATACTCCGCTCAAGCAGATTACAGGAAAGCAGACGACTTACCATAGTATCAGCAAAGTTAGTTTTTCCAGTCTAGAAACTGCTTTAGCAAATGGTCAAGCTTTGACCACGGCAAGAGTTGGTAATAACAGTAAATATATTGTCAGTTACCATGCTTATTCAGTTGCCAATGTATATACTAATACTAGCGGTGGACAACGAGTAGTAGTGCGAAATCCCTGGGGCGTAGATGGTAGGACTAAGAGTGGTAGTGACGACGGATTTATTGATTTATCCTTTGATGAATTCATAGAGTCTTGTAACTATGGAATCGTCGTCGCTTAATAGACCTCTTGCATAAATGCTTAAACTGTCATTTTGAGCAAAGCGAAACATCTCAAAGATTCTACATTTCATTCAGAATGACACATCTTATTTTCGGACTTTTGCAAGAGACTCGATGAATTGCACTCACAAGGAGCAATAAAAATTTGTTTTCCCTACTCCCTACTCCCTATTTTCAAGGCAGGTGCTAATATGTAATACCTGATTTTTACATTTAAAAAATATAAAACCCGCGAAAGCGGGTTTTAAAATTACTAAATATTTTTCTTGAGCAGACAAAGATTATCTCTGCGGTTGACTATAAAACACGGATATTTTTCGCCAAAACAATTATTCACTAAGAAAATGCGAATATAGCATTGGCGATATCGCTAAAAACAAGACTAATAAGCAGTTTTCTTGCCTTGGCGACGACGTAATAAAGCAAGTGCAGCGACTGAACCTAAACCTAGCATAGTGGTAGGCTCAGGTACTACAACACCCTCAAAAACGTCATGAGCAACTAGTTTGAAATCAGGTCCATGAAAGCTGCTATGAGCTGTTAATTTCAAACCACTGACTAAAGTTCCGCTAGTTAATCCCAAATTAGCAAAGCTAACACCCTGACTACCTACATTTTGAGCAGCACCAACTTCTGTGGTGTCAATCTGGAAGCCAGCTAGTTCCCAGAATGACTTATCTATTGTATAAGCACTACCGAGTAGACTTCCACCTGCATCCACTGCTTGAAGTGTAATAGAGCTGTTGAGTCCTCTTTCCCACAAGAAGATGCTGTCTATTGCTGTGTTGTTTGATGCAACTGCGCTGTCAAAAAATACATTAATATCAAACTCACCACTATCTTCACTGTCGATAATGTTGTTTAAGTTAATCTTGCCGTTACCGTCTCTATTTAAGTAGGCGGCAATTTCTGTGGCTAATGGGTTCTCGTTAGGAGTCAAACCTGTAGGGGGAGTAGCTGTATCACCATTGTCAGTGCTAGCTGGGCCTAAAGCACCTAGATTTTTGATGATTGTAGCAGAATTAACTAATTTAAAGTCGCTGATAGTTTTGCCATCGTTCCGAACAATAGAGAGCAATTCAATATCTGCTGTAGGATCGGTAACAGGATCTGGGGAAAAGTTGGTGGTGAAACTAGCAGCTTTAGCAGAGCTAGAAACACCTAAGACAGCACTGAGAACGAGTCCGGTTGAGATGAATATATTTTTAACTTTCATTTGGTTTTCCTATGGTTCTTGAGTGTTAGTGAAATTACTAATTTTGTTTGTACTCTCAATACAGAGTCTAGCACCTAAAAATTACTTAAGTAATGCGTATTTATTGAAAATTACGTAAACTATGCTGCAAATTTTGTGTTTTTTACATAAAGACATTTTTCTACTTCCCAGTATAAATTCTTCCGCTCATGAAAACGTCTTTTAGAAACGCGTGAAACTGCTGATGCTGCAATGATTCAAGTTTTGTTGTCTAAATATTTACGTTGAGTTTATGAACAATCTATCTATTAGGAGATGACTTTATTAATTTATTGTTGACTGTTAAGCGTTAGCCGCTAACGTGAAAAAATCTGCTTTCTTTATGGTGTGACAGTTTAACAACTGTCTTGAAGAAAACAGAGAAGAAGACGTATGTAGTTGTGCGAGAAAGTAAATCTGAATCAATGTTTTAGATTCTGTCTAGTTACCGAAGACTTGCGGCCAGGTTGTGACTAGGAAAACTACGAAAGCTGCGATCGCTAATAATCCTTGAATCAAATTCCCGACAACTGTACCGACAACAATACCTATACCTGCTTTAATCGCTAATCCTAGTTGACGACAGTAGATATACTCAGCAATAATTGCTCCCAATAACGGGCCAAATAGAATACCTAACAGTGGGCCACCCACGGGTAAAGTTGGTAGCAATCCTAAAAACCCAAGTATAAAACCCACAAATGCGCCAATTTGTCCCCATTTGCTAGCACCTGCTTGTTTTGCACCTATATAACCAGCTAAAAAATCAACCCCAATACTTAAAATCAACACAATCCCTGTGACAATCAAAGGTATTTGGATAGATACAAAGGAATGACTAACTATTCCCCAAATAATAATGGCTACTAAAATTAAACTAGTTCCAGGGATGGCGGGAACTACAGCACCAATAATACCTACAATCATTAAAGCAACTAGTAGCCAGTAGATTATTTGCATAATTAGTAATTGCGTGAGAAGTTGGATTTCTGAATTGTAAAATTATTTTTACATATTAAATATGAGCATTATCGTCGGACATTTTACTATTTACCCAGAGAGGACGCAGTAGTTAGACGACGATAATGCTCATTAAGACAGGCTATGTAGTAAATCTAAAAGTGTTTTTGGTAATATTCCTCTACTGCACCTACAGCTTTTAGTAATGGCGCATCTAACGGCTCAATCCAATCAGATACCTCACGAGCTAAACCAAGAGTTGATTTTCCTCCTGATGGTTCAAGCTGACCAATGACTATCTTATTTTTTACAGATTGCAGAACACTGATCACATTATTTAAACGCTGTGAGTGTTCAGACTCATGACGCATCTGTTCAGCAATTTCAACTGATTGGTCAATCAGTTTGACAAATTTTTCTGTTTGAGTTTCCATGAATTTTACGGACAAGTGAACTCTTCCACTTTGATATTTTTGCCTTCAGACCACTTGATATTAGGATCTTTTGAATCTTGGATGAAGGTTTGTTGACCACCACCTGGATAGCATGAAGCGGGTGTTTGCGGAGCAACAATGCCTTGATAAACTGTTGTTCCTGCTGGTACAGTTACTTTTAGTCTGATGGTGGCTTGATTACCCCATGCTTGATTGAGAGCTAAATTTCTGATTACATCTACATTTTTCTTGTATTTACCAGTTGTTAAATACCTACCATATTTATTATCATTGCTACTATAGTAACGATAAAAAGTTTGAGGTTGTTTGAGTGTGACTGCCTCACATTTAGAATCCAAGAAAGTGACGGCTATTTCGGATGGTAGAGGACAAGAAGCGGTTACTTCTTGAGCAACAACTTGTGTCGAATTGAAAGTAAAATTGGGGCTGACTACCAATAAGTTACTGATCACACCTAAGCCAATACTGACGGATACTGATGGAAATTTCATGCAACCTATTCCTTTCAAGACTTTGTAAATTTCTTGCTTAGTATCTCATTTGTTATTTATGTTGCTTTTGATTTTAAGTATCATTTAATTTTGCTCAATTGTTAAAGCTAAATGCTTCGTTAAGCTTCAGAAATTTGCTCTCTTACCCAAGTGCGAAAAGCACTCTTTGCCGCTAGTTGCCCCATTTTTTCGCTTTCTTGGATAAATCGGGGAATAGCCCTCACCAATACTGGGGCAAAAATAGGACTAAGCTCAACTTCTGAGTATTGATTTTCTACAAGAGTATAAATCCGCAATACAGTGCCGTTATATCTCCAAAACTCAGGAATACCCATTGCAGCATAGAGAGATAATTTATCTATTTTGGGCCGGGAGTAATCTACTTCTAACACTAAGTCTGGAGGTGGGTCTTGATCTAAATCAATGTTTTCTTTATCCCTAACCAACAATTCATTTTGAATATAATAACTACTATTTGGTTCTCCTCCTTTTTCTAAGTCGTCTCGTGTTAGAGTTAGTGAACCTGTCGTTTTGACTTCTAAACCAAATTCCTCACAAAGCACAAGAATTAACCCTTCAATCAGGCGGTTAGAGTTCTCATGTGGCATTAGTGGGGTCATGATTTCTACTATTCCATTGTCGTAAGCAAGTAGTGAGTTTCTTTCGTTACCCATATCTGTTAACATTGCTTTGAAAGTCTGCCAGCTAATGTTTTTCAGCAATGTTCTTGTTTCTGAAAGTGGTGCTGTTGTTACCATAGCAATTACTCCTTTGGGAAATTCAAAATTCAAAATCTTTGAGAGTTACTGCTAATTTATCAGCAATTCCAGCTATCCAATTTTCATCTTGCTTGGTATAACTTCTGGGTGCATTTGCACCTAAAATTAATACACCTTGATTGCCAATTGGTTGACAAATTACCCCTTGGGTGTTTTCTGGCAAATAATCAAATTCTATTCTTCCGGGGTAGACGTATAAAGCTACTAGATACACAGGCTGTTGCTTTTCTAAAACCCGTTTAACAATTGTGCCTGGAACTACTTCTGATTTATTTCCCAGAATGCCGCGACGTAATAAAACTTTGCCTTGGTAGAAAACTACTAGCGATCGCGTTACCGTATTAGTTAACAATAAATGTGATGCCCAGGCTAGTTCTGTTTTCACGGCTTCTGGTAAATCATCTGCTAACACAAAACCTTCTTCACCAATCAGTTCTACAGCATCAGGCGATCGCGGCTGGACTTGTTGCCAAATTAAACCAGTTAAAATCAGCACAGCACTCAAAATTACACCCAACACATCACCACGCGCTTGGGAATTGGTAATTTCTGGTGTCAATAAACGGTTAATCAGCAAAAGCACAGAGCCTAACCCACCGACTACCAAGGGTAAGCGTCGCAAAACTCGATTAGGATCAGATTTAGTCATTGGTCATTAATCAATAGTAGAGACGCGATTAATCGCGTCTGTACAATAGCCATGAGTATTAGTAGTGAAACTAAAACTATTGGCTTTTGTACACTTTATTCTTCTCCGGGTTCAATTATCCGTTGAAACAGATAGCCAGTACCTCGTGCTGTGAGAATCAATTCGGGGTTACTGGGGTCATCTTCTAATTTTGCGCGTAAGCGGGAAATATGTACATCGACCACACGGGTATCTACGTGACGTTCTGGTGTATATCCCCAAACCTCTTGCAGAATTTCAGAACGGGAAAAGGCTTCTCCAGAACGGCTGACTAGCAATTCTAAGAGGCTGAATTCCATACCTGTCAATCTGATGCGCTCATCGCCTTTGTAGACTTGACGCTTGTTGGTATCGATTTTGATATTCCCAACATGAATCACTCCCGAACTGGGAATACCAGACGCGCCGGTTTTATCTACTCGTCGTAGCACTGAGCGAATCCGTGCTTCTAGCTCTTTGGGAGAGAATGGTTTAACTACGTAGTCATCAGCACCCAATTCTAAACCGGTGATGCGATCGGCTACGTCACCCAAGGCTGTTAACATAATAATAGGTACGTCTGATTCTTTACGTAACTCTTGACAGACACCATAACCATCTAGTTTTGGCATCATCACATCCAAAACTACCAAGTCAGGATCAGACTTACGAAAAGTTTCTAATGCTTCTTCTCCATCGCCGGCTGTGACTACATCGTAGCCGATCATCGAAAGGCGCGTTTCCAAAATCCGGCGAATGCTGGCTTCATCGTCTACTACCAGAATTTTTTCTTTATGACTTTCCAAGTTTCTCAACGCTCCTTAACTAAAATTTCTCATGATTAATTTTTAATACCATAATATTAAGATATCATTCCCTCAATTGATTTGGAAAAAGCTGCAAATCCTTCTATTAATGGGATTTTTAATTAGACCAGAAATTAAGGAAAAATTAACATATTTAATAATATTTAATATTTAACAATGGCAAAGCCTAAAACTTTTTACATTTGTAACGAATGTGGAGCAGAATCTCCCCAGTGGTTTGGTAAGTGTGCCGCTTGTGGTACTTACAACTCCCTAGAAGAACAGATTAGCATTCAATCTTCAGTAGATATACCCAGTGGGGGAGTAAGTGCTTGGCACGCAGCACAAGGCCATGGGAAAACTGGTAATAAGCCAAAACCAGCAAAACCAAGAGCTTCCTTAACCTTTGACCAAATTAGCGATCGCCAACTCACCCGTTGGGAGTCTGGTTATGAAGAATTGGATCGGGTGCTTGGTGGTGGAATAGTACCTGGTTCGATGGTGCTAATTGGTGGCGATCCGGGTATTGGTAAATCTACTTTGCTTTTACAAGTATCCAATAAATTGGCTCAGAGATACCGTATCCTTTATGTTTCTGGGGAAGAATCAGGACAACAAGTTAAGTTAAGAGCTTCTCGCTTAGGAGTGACAAACCTGCTCAATGTTGTTAGTGATGAAAATTCCGAAGAAGAAAAAGCAGTAGCATTGGCAGCAGTATCACCGGAAGGTATCGGTGCAGATTTATACGTCTTGCCAGAAACAGACTTAGAGGAAATTTTGAAAGAAGTAGATTCTCTCAAACCAAATGTAACCGTAATTGACAGTATTCAGACTGTATTCTTCCCGGCTTTAACCTCAGCACCTGGTTCAGTAGCGCAAGTCAGGGAATGTACGGCGGCGTTGATGAAAGTGGCAAAACACGAAGACATCACAATGTTAATAGTGGGACACGTCACCAAAGAAGGAGCGATCGCCGGTCCGAAAGTTTTAGAACACTTAGTAGATACGGTACTGTATTTTGAAGGCGATCGCTTCGCCTCCCATAGATTATTAAGGACAGTCAAAAACCGCTTCGGTGCAACCCACGAAATCGGCATCTTTGAAATGGTAGAACATGGGCTGCAACAAGTTCTCAACCCCAGCGAGTTATTTTTAGGCAACCGTGACGATCCCTCACCGGGTACAGCTATTGTCGTGGCGTGCGAAGGGACTCGTCCCATTGTCGTAGAATTGCAAGCCTTAGTTAGCCCCACTAGTTACCCCTCACCGCGTCGGGCTGGTACAGGTATAGATTATAACCGCTTAGTGCAGATTCTCGCCGTATTAGAAAAGCGGGTGGGGATACCCATGTCGAAACTAGATTCTTACGTTGCATCTGCTGGGGGTTTAAATGTGGGAGAACCAGCCGTAGATTTAGGAATTGCCATTGCCATTGTTGCCAGTTTCCGCGATCGCATCGTTGATCCAGGTACAGTATTAATCGGTGAAGTCGGCTTAGGCGGACAAGTGCGGGCTGTTTCCCAGATGGAACTGAGGTTAAAAGAAGCCGCTAAACTAGGATTTAAGCGAGCGATTATTCCTAAAGGTCAAAAATTCCCCGATTTTGACATCGAAGTTTTACAAGTCTCCAAAGTCATAGATGCAATTATTGCCGCCATTCCCCATCAAGAATTGACAGACGAAGATTTAGATCCAGATGAAGAATAGGTGACAGGTTACAGGTGACAGGTTACAGAAGTATGAAGAAATAATTTTTTCTTTCCCCTACACCCTTACACCCCTACACCCCCATACCCCTACTAAACATGACAGCCATCATCACCCCTAACTACCAAATCACTTGGGAAAAGCTACCCGATGATTACAAGCTACCTGATGAACCAGTGGACAACATCAACCAACCATTTCTCGCCGCAGCACTCACCCAAAGCCTGGAACTAGCGGGAAAACTGCCACTCAACGCGCTGTCACCTACAAATTATGGCATTTGCGCCACATTAAATGGTAAAACTATCGTTAAAGCCCCAGATTGGGCATATATTCCTAACATCAAAGTCAGTAGAGAAGAAGTAACCCGCAGTTACACCCCTCAATTAGAGGGAGACATCCCCGTAATTGTTATAGAATTTTTGTCTGATACAGATGGGAGCGAATATTCTAGTAAACCCACTTACCCCCCTGGTAAATGGTTTTTTTACGAGTGTGTCTTAAAAGTACCTAATTACGCCATTTTTGAACCCAATACAGGGGAGTTAGAGGTATATCGCCTAGATCAGAAGACAGGTAGATACAGCCCACAAACCCCCAACGAAAACCAACATTACTGGATAGCCGAAATGAATCTCTACCTTGGCGTATGGCAAGGTACGCGTGAAAATCGCACAGGTAATTGGTTACGCTGGTGGAATGAAACCGGACAACTATTATTATGGGGTTCAGAGTTAGTTGAACAAGAACGCCAACGCGCTGAACAAGAACGCCAACGCGCCGAAAGGCTAGCAGCACAACTACGCGCCGCCGGAATTGAGCCGCAAGATTAGACTTATCGCCTATTGTCGTGGATCTTCTGGTGGAGGATGAAAACCTGCTTTTATCCAAAGTTGTCGAGATTTTTGAATGAAGCGATCGCTACGACGTTGATCATTTAAATCTAATCTATTACAAGTTGCCCGACCTGTAGATGTAATACCAATAACTTTTGTAGCGTCTGCTGACCAAATAAAGTGTTCAGACCATTTTTGCTGACGGGGATTAAATAAGGCTACTTCCTGGTTAGTTTCTGCGTCAATTCCCACCGTAAAATTATAATGACGTTCGTTACAGCGACGACAAGCTAGAGCTAAATTATCCACATCATCAGAACCACCTAAAGATTGTGGATAAATATGATCGATTGTCAGAGGAGAAGTGCTTAATGATTCGGAATAATGGCAGTATTCACAACGGAAGCCAGCACGTTTACGGATAAACTCTTGGATATGATTAGGAATTGTCATGTCTGAGATGCAATGATGGCATTGATGTAGCTAAAAATTTCGTCTAATTCCCCAATCGCTTCTAGTTCAGCCGCTTCTTCTGGTGTGAGAGAGTCTGCTTTTTTTCTCTCTAGCAATTCTTGCATCCGCAAACCCAATTCGTCTGTAAATTTAAAAAGATTCAAATTATTGACTTTTTCGACTCGGATACCAGTCGTTAGCCAAGATGAAGGTTTAACTACTGCTGGTGTCATAATTTTATGGCGATTGAATATATTGCTATTGTAAGCTTCATCCCTAGCACCTTAAATCTTTCTGGCTACAAGAGTAAGTTTTGCCTATGCCAAAATAGAATATCAGTAAAACTACGGTTTGACCTATGGTGTGGAATCCAGGGCGGCAGTTATTTGGCGATCGCTACATAATCGAGAGAAAATTGGGTGAAGGTGGCATAGGCATTACCTACTTAGCAAAAAATCGATGCGGTGAATTGCGAGTTATCAAAACCCTCAGAGAACAAATCCTCAATCATCCCGCCTGGATAACCAAGCAAGAGAAATTACGCTATGACTTTCGTGACGAAGCTTTGCGACTCGCTTTGTGTCGCCATCCTCATATCGTGCAGGTAGAAAACGTCTTTGATGAGGATAAGTTGCCATGTATGGCAATGGAGTACATTGAAGGTCAAGATTTGGGTGAGCAAATCACCGCAACAGGAGCATTGTCAGAAGCAGAAGCACTGCAATACATCCGGCAAATTGGCGATGCTTTAACTTTAGTTCACGAAAAAGGCTTGCTGCATCGAGATTTAAAACCAAATAACATCATGATCCGTGCGAGTAAGCCAGAAGCCGTACTGATTGACTTTGGAATTGCTAGACAATTTATTCCCGGTGGAGTCCAACAACATACACAAAATCTTACCCCTGGTTATGCACCTCCTGAGCAGTATGTACCCGATGCGGAACGTGGAGAATATATTGATGTTTACGCCTTAGCCGCCACATTATATTCTTTGCTGACTGGAGATTTACCGATGCCAGCACCAGCTAGACTACAAAACTTTACCCTCAAACCACCAAAAGACTTTAATCCCAGTATCGGTGACAGGGTGAATGATGCAATTATGCGGGGTATGGCTTTAAATTACAAGTATCGTCCCCAGTCGGTGCAGGAGTGGTTGGATTTGTTGGGTGCAGGGACAGTAGCACCAACACAGTCAGTAAAATCTTCACTTCACCTACCTGCATCTTGGGAATGCGCCCACATCATCCCAGGTATTTCTGGAACAATAGCCCTTAGCCCCAAGGGAGATATCTTAGCCAGTGTAGCCGGTAAAGTTATTCACTTATTTTCATTAACTACAGGTGAACTTCTCCCCATCCTCACTGGTCATTCCGCCTCAGTTAATTCCGTAGCTATCAGCAGTGATGGGCAATTCTTGGCTAGTGGTAGTGAGGACAAGACTATCAAACTGTGGGATGTGGCAACAGGAACAGAAATTCATACCCTAACTGGTCATTCCTACTCGGTTAATTCCGTAGCTATCAGCAATGATGGGCAATTCTTGGCTAGTGGTAGTGAGGACAAGACTATCAAACTGTGGGATGTGGCAACAGGAACAGAAATTCATACCCTAACTGGTCATTCCTACTCGGTTAATTCCGTAGCTATCAGCAGTAATGGGCAATTCTTGGCTAGTGGTGGAGACAAGACTATCAAACTGTGGGATGTGGCAACAGGAACAGAAATTCGCACCTTCACTGGTCATTCCAGCAGTGTTTTTTCCGTAGCCATCAGCAGTAATGGGCAATTCTTGGCTAGTGGTAGTGGGGACGAGACTATTAAACTGTGGGATGTGGCAACAGGAACAGAAATTCGCACCCTCTCTCGTCATTCCAAACTGGTTCGTTCCGTAGTCATCAGCAGTAATGGGCAATTCTTGGCTAGTGGTAGTGGGGACGAGACTATTAAACTGTGGAATGTGGCAACAGGGAGAGAGATTTGCACCCTCACTGGTCATTCTAAAGTGGTTCGTTCCGTAACCATCAGCAGTGATGGGCAATTCTTGGTTAGTAGTAGTAGAGACAACACTATCAGACTGTGGGGACTATCAAAACACTGGCTACAAAAGATAAAAGTTAGAGAAATTCGCACCCTCACTGGTCATTACGGCTCGGTTGATTCCGTAGCCATCAGTAATGATGGGCAATTCTTAGCTAGTGGTAGTAGGGACAAGACTATCAAACTGTGGGATATGGCAACAGGAACAGAAATTCGCACCTTCACTGGTCATTCAAAATCGGTTGTTTCCGTAGCTATTAGCAGTAATGGGCAATTATTGGCTAGTGGTAGTGGGGACAAGACTATCAAACTGTGGGATATGGCAACAGGAACAGAAATTCACACCCTCACTGGTCATTCAAAATCGGTTTTTTCCGTAGTCATCAGCAGTGATGGTCAATTCTTGGCTAGTAGTAGTTATGACCAGACTATCAAACTGTGGAATGTGGCAACAGGAACGGAAATTCGCACCTTCACTGGTCATTCAAAATCGGTTGTTTCCGTAGCTATTAGCAGCGATGGGCAATTCTTGGCTAGTGGTGGGGACAAGACTATCAAACTGTGGGATATGGCAACAGGAACAGAAATTCGCACCCTCACTGGTCATTCCAACATGGTTAATTCCGTAGCTATTAGCAGCGATGGGCAATTCTTGGCTAGTGGTAGTTGGGATAAGACTATCAAACTGTGGGATATCGCAACAGGGAGAGAAATTCGCACTCTCACTGGTCATTCCAACATGGTTAATTCCGCAGCTATCAGCAGTGATGGGCAATTTTTGGCTAGTAGTAGTTATGAAAAGACTATCAAATTGTGGGATATCGCAACAGGGAGAGAAATCTGTACCCTCAGTCATTTTGATGGCGTTTTTTCCGTCGCCTTGAGCCGCGATGGCAATTGGCTGGCGGCTGGAGATGGTAGCGGCAATATCAAAATATGGCGACGCAGCTAGTTTGGCAATAACAGCGTCACAATAGTAAATTAAGACTTGCAAACAATTAATTTGATGTCATAACAATGCTAGAAATCACCAAAAATTATGTGATGGACGAAAATCAGCAACCTATTGCTGTACAAATTCCCATAGCTGAATTTGAGAAAATTGAAGACATTTTAGAAAATTACGGCTTAATCAAACTCATGGCAGAGTCAGAAGACGATGAACATCTCACTAAAGATGAAGCCTGGAAATATTACCAATCATTAAAACAAAATAATGTGGAAAGTTGAATATACTAAAAAGTTCTTAAAAGAATTAGCAGATTTACCACAAGATATGCAAGCTAGGATTGAACCAATAGTCTTTCAAGAACTCGAATCAGAAAACCCCTTTGATTTAGGCTATTTGCAAAAAATGAAAGGCTACGATGATAAATATAAAATTCGCGTAGGTGATTACAGAATAGGTATTAGTGTTGACAAAGAGACACAAACATTAATCTGTCAAAGAGTCGCACATCGTAAAGATATTTATAGAACTTTTCCTTAATACAATCTCTTTGAGATATTTCATATGAATGCTTGCGTTATATGTAAACAGGGCAACACTCAACCAGGATTAGTGACAGACTTTCATAGCTGAAAACTCTCTTTCCCCTACTTCCTACTCCATCTCTAATATCAATATTTATGCAGTTCCACTTATGACTACCTTCCCTAGATACATTCCCCAATCTGACCCACCCCTTCCTGCGTGGGAAACCCTACCTACAATGTATGATTTACCTAGCGACAACCCAGAGGACTCAGGTTTGCCAGACGATTTTCACTTTTTATCACGAGTCGCCTTGAGTAAAGCGATACCCATTGGTACAAACGGCAAACCTGCACCTATTACTTGCGCCATCGGTGAACACAACACATCTAGTAAAGAAGATGAGTTTTGTAGTACAGGTTTTAAGACTGCTAAACTAGCACCCTGTTCTTGCAGAGTTTTTGCAGCCTCTAAAACCGCCTGACTACCTTCAATGGCTGTGTTCACACTCTCTTGTATAGAGAAAGACTCCCGAATATTCTGCCAAATTTGCGATAAGCGTTTGCTCATTCGCTGCTACCCGTGTAATTACTGCTGATATAGAGCCTAGGGTAACATTTTTAGGCAAATTAAACGTGCTACGTCTCTACAATCTCCCTATTCCCCACTACCACCTGATTCCTAAAGTTGGGATATTGGCGATCGCACTCATGGGCTTTTTTGACAATGTGGTTAAATAAAATATTAGCCATTTTTAATTGTCTAAACACCTGGTGCGGGTCGGAAAGATGTGTTTGAGGTAACTGTTGTCCCAGTTCTTTCAGCACTAAACCAATAGGGACATTGATGTCATCTTGGAGTTTGAGATGGCGTGTAAGGAATTTACCATAGGCTGACATCAGCGAACCTACTCCGCCTCTAGCCTGTCCCCAACCAATAAAATATAGTCCTTTGTAATCATCGAAAAACGCACCACCATAACATTTAACTACTGATCCTTCAACGCGCTGAAGTTCTGAGGGTAGAAAGGGATAAGCAACGTAGTAACCAGTACCACAAACAATTAAATCAAATTCTTCTCGACTACCATCAACAAATTCTACTTCTTCACCATCCAAACGACTTACAGCAGGTTTAGGAATAATTCGTCCATGTTTGATGTAGTAAGGAACTTCGTTATTTAAAGTCGGGTGTTTCTCGAAAATGCGGTGCTGGGGTTGGGATAGACCATAATCTTTGTGTTTGCCAAAAGTCAGACGGATGATTGCATATGTTATCAGCCTTTGCCACCATTCGGGCATCCACCATTTAATGACATCAGCAACGGGAACGCCAGCAAATGTTTTGGGAATGAACCACACTGATTCACGCATACTCAAAACACACTTAGCACCCACACGCGCCGCTTCGGCTGCGACATCACAGGCGGAGTTACCACCACCAATCACTAAAACTCGTTTACCACGCAGTTGATTAGGGTGCTTGTAATCTTTGGTATGGATAATTTCCCCGTTAAATTCTCCCTGGAATTGGGGAAACCGTTTGCACCAGTGATGACCATTGCAGATTAATACTCCTTTATACAGACGGTGTTCCCCGTTATTTAAGGTGACTTCCCAGAGGTTATTTTCTACTGGACAGACATAGCTAACTGTCCGATTCAGTTCTATATGCTTCCGCAAATCAAAATGATCAGCAAAAGAGTTTAAGTAATCCCGCATATTTTGTGCGCTGGGGAAGTCGGGATAACTATCCGGCATGGGAAAATGGGTAAATTGGGTAATCTTGCGGGAAGAGACGATATGTGCAGTTTCATACACTCCGTGATACCAATTACCACCTATATCATCACTGGCATCTACTTGATCATAGGGGATATTATCAGCCTGGAGTGCTTGCGCCATACCTAATCCCACAAATCCAGCCCCGATAATTAGATGTTTGTCAGTGGTAGCGACTAGGTTTTGAGTTTTACTTAAGTTACTGACTGTCACCACTTTTTAATCTCCTACCAAACCTAGCATTAATCCAGTCAATTAACTGGGGAAAATATCTTTTGATCAGATGGATACGTTGAGCTGTTTTATCTGGAAATACGTGCAGTTGATTGCGAACAATTCCTTGTATCGTTTCACGCATGACATCGGCTGGGTCTGTCACCAAATCTTCTGGAAATCCCTGAAATTCTTTAGCTAGAGTTCCATACTGTTCTGACTCCAGAATAGGAGTACGGCTAAAGAAAGGATAAACGGCTGTTACTTTAACATTGTAGTCTTTGACTTCGTTAAACAGCCCTTCACTAAACCCACGCAAGCCAAATTTGCTGGCTGCATAATGAGCCATCCCACCAAATCCTACCCACCCGGCTAAGGAAGAAATATTAACAATATGACCCTGTTGACGAGCAATCATATCAGCCGCAAACAAGGAGCTTAAGCGCATTGGTGTTAGTAGATTTATCTGCATGAGACGTTCCCATTTCTCACTAGGAACTTCATCCATACGACCAAATAAGCCAATCCCAGCATTGTTAATCAAAATATCAACGGGGATATCTAGAGCTTTCACCTGATGATAAAGGGTTTCACATCCCTCGCGTGTAGCCAAATCAACATTCAGATAAGCTAGTATCTCACCAGTTTTTACTTCCTGTTGAATTTCTGCAACTCGCCCCCTTAAGACGGCTTCATTTATATCCGTTAATATGAGTCGGCTACCAGCTTTTAATAACTGTCGGGTTAGTTGCTGTCCAAATCCACCGGATGCACCGGTAATGAGAATAACTTTCTGGGATAGTTGAGTCAAGTCGCTGCGCTCCAATTCAAAATTCGTCTTGAAAAGTTTCCTACGGCGGGAAACCCGCCTACAGAACTTTTCGCAAAATTCAAAATTCAAAATTCAGATTAAATTTTAGGGGATTTGAGGGCGGTTAATAGTAAGAGTGACCAAGGTACTTTAATATCAGGGATGAGCCAGGAATGTTTTCTGAGGCTAGGTAGGGCAGAAGGGATGAGAAATCGTAGTGAGCGTAGGGATGCAGGTAGGTTGCCATCTTGATCTACGATTCTGTATTGTTGAGCTAATTCGGCGACAATCTGTACGCGTCCTGTACGGCGGATGATGTTTGATTCTGTAGCTAATTTAGCTATTACCCGTCCTGTGAATAAGGGAGTTTCCCAGTTGTATCGCTCACTGATGACTGAGGTTGTTTGATTATTGGTATTTTGCTCCGCCATTTCTGAGGCGAGTTGGGAAAAGAGTTCTGTACCCACGATTCCTGGCCAGATGGAAACAGCAGTAATATTGTATGGTTTTAACTCTACAGCCATATCAGATGTGAGGCGATCGCAGCCGGCTTTCCCAGCACCATAAGCTGCACCAAATATATAAGACAGACCACCCCAAGAGGAAATATTACAAATCAGCCCCTGTTTTTGCTTGGCCATGATGCGGCTAGCAAATACACTGGCTATATAATGGCTACGCAGACCAACGTTGTTACAAGCATCCCACAGACTCGGTTCACATTCCCAAAAGGGTTTACCTTGAGCATCCGTTAATGCCGGGACTCCTGCATAAACGTTATTTACCAGTAGGTCGAGTTGTCCCTGTTGTTCATCTTGGATACGCTCAAATAGTAAGCGCACCTGCTCATCATCGCTGTGGTCTACCTGCACGGGAATACACACACCACCAGCTTGTTCTACGGCTAATTGCGTCTCACTCAGACTACCTGCAATATCATCGCTAGCGTTTTGGTTTAACCTGCGTCCTGTAATATATACAGTCGCTCCTGCTTCACCAAGTGCGATCGCAATTCCCTTACCAATACCCCGCGTCGCACCTGTGACTAACGCCACTTTCCCCTCAAGGTGTTTCAGACTAGACATTTTGCCACCTATCCATTAACCTAGTGCAAAGGTTATCAGGAAAGCGATCGCCATAGATACCCAAATTTAAGCAATCACATAACTAACCGCAGCTTTTGACCTAGATGATGCGTCAATGGTGTCAAATCCGCTTATCACAAGCAAATCTATACTAGTGAGAAAAGAGGAGTGATTCTATATTTAGTGTATTTACGCCAACATTAATGATATTCGCAACTAATCATAGCATTAATTGATCAGCTTACTGAAAAGCTTTGATTAAAAATTGACATTTATGCCAAATAGAATTAATCTCATCCTTCATGAATTAGCCCAAATTTTCAGCCTGGTTACTTACTCTTGGCACATCATCATAGTCTAATCAATCGACAGGAATTATAAAACCTGGAATTGGATACTAGCAAAAACTTTTATTTAATGCAATGTTAAGATGCCGTTAACTAAATTTTAACAATAGTTAATAAAGGGATGGATATTCTAAGTAAGGAGCTATAAATTTTTGAATAACGAGTGTTATATCATGTTAAATTATCAAAGTTTCAATATCACAACGAACCTATATTTGCAGCAGTTAGTAAGGACATTGGTAAATGCCTAAGCAGAGTCTTCATACCCAAAATATTGATCGATTTTTAACAACTAACCCAGTACAAGTTACTGACAAATTTAGAAAAATATTAGAATTTTGGTGGCTAACATTAATTGAATCAGTGCCGTTTTTGTTAGCTTGTGCTGTATTTTTAAGCGTAGTTAGCTTAAAAAGCCCTTTCTTGCTATTTTGTTTATTGGCTGGTAGTTTAATCGTCATAGTAATTCAACAAATTGGGCAACAGTCACATCTACCAAAACGTTGGTTGATCATCTGTCAGATTTTAGCTGTAGCTATGATCATGAGCCTGTTTTGGTTAGATTATTTTGCCGCTCCGGCTCAAGCACAATTTTTTAAACGAGCGGAAGATTTTTTTAGAACTACATTAACCGAGGGAGCATCAAGCAATAATAATAGCCAAGCCGCAGTTAGTTTAATATTTAATGTGTTACGTGCCATTTATTTACTGTATATAGCTGTAGCTTTAATTGGTGTCATCAACGCAGTTCGTAAAGATGAAGACTGGCAAAGTATAGCTAGAACGCCTCTATTAGTAGTTGTGGCTGTGACTGTTGCAGATGTTCTCACAGGATTTATCATTGGTGATGGTAATAAATGAAATAAACTATAGTTAGTTATGTCTGAGGAACGACAGCAAGATTTTCGCCCAGTCAATCAGATTTTAGGCTCTCAGCCATCCTTAGGCCCTATTCCTGCCGATCAAATATTTCCTTGGACAGTAATTGTTCTAGCATCATACTTTATCATCAATGGAATTTTTGGGGGATTATTCCAAGATGACTTTCAACGATGGTTATGGACTGCATTAATTGCTGGTTGGGGAATAGCAACTTGGTGGATATTAAGTGGTGGTAGGAGTTGGCGTTTTTTAAGTAAATTCATCGGAGTTCCCACTTGGACAAGAGGCTTTGCTCGTTATCAAAGCTTGTTAGAAGTTAACCATGAAGCAAAAAATCGGAAAACAAAGCGTCGGTATCGCCGGACAAGAAAGTAGATTAACGCCTTTTGAAGATGCTCTGCATTTGTCAACCATGCTACGCATTTTATTAGATGGGCGTGATGTTGGCGCATATATTTTAACTAAAGGAACTCAAAAAGATAGATTCTGCTTTGTTTTTGGTTTTGAATGTCGAGGTATCCACACCACCCTCAGAAGTGAACAAATAGACACGATTTTTAACAATATTGAATCTGGATTAAAAGACATCCCCGAAGGGGAAAGAATGACATTACACATGGGTTCGTTTAGTTCTGATGAACAGCGACAAACAGAACTGACAGACTTAATTAAATCTGCACCTTCGCGGGATATTAAATATTTATTGATGGCAGAAAGAGCCAGAATCAAAGAACTGACTAACGCGGGACTGCGTAAGCCAAAATTCCTCAAAATTTATGTGACATACACCATTGAACCAAATTCCACCAATGCCAATGATTGGATTGAAAAGCTATTAGGTCAAGCTGAAGGCTGGTGGTTAAAATTTAAGGGTGATCTTGCAGATATTGAAAATCAACGGATAGAAACAGTTATTATCAAAGCTTACCAACAAGGGTTTTGTCGTTGGGAACAATTGCTATCTAACAAAATGGGTTTGGATATTAAACCCCTGAATGCTGGAGAACTTTGGGAACATATTTGGCGGCGGTTTAACAATACCCAAGCAATACCAATTCCCCAGTTAGTTAACTTAGATGAAAACGGACTGCACGAAGAAGTCTCTTCAGACTTACCTAGTACAAAATTGCTGATGGAGAATATCCACAGTACAACCATGCTGATGGATTCTAGCGTACCTTGTGCCGATCGCAGATGGGTAAATGTCAACAATAAGTACATTGGGGCGTTAACTTTCTTAGAAAAACCCGGTGGTTGGCCGAATAAATTTGCACAACTGCGGTATTTATGGGAACTACTCGCCAGAGAAACAATAGTAGATACAGAAATTGTTTGTGAACTAACAGCAGCAAATCCAGCTTTAGTCAAAACTACCTTGCAGCGAGTGCTGAAGCAGTCAAATATGACAGCAATGATGGCGCAAGAAAAGAGTAGAACTATTGATGTAAATGCCCAATTAAAGTTAAAAAAATCCGTTGCAGCCCAAGAACAATTATATGAAGGTGCAGTTCCCATTTATACGGGAGTAGCGATTTTTGTCCATCGTCCCACAGTGGAAAAATTAGACGAGGCGACAAGATATATTGAGAACTGTTTCCAACGTCCAGCCCAGGTAGTGAGAGAAATAGAATATGCCTGGAAAATTTGGTTACAGTCTCTACCCATAGTTTGGGAAGGTTTATTAGTCAAACCTTTTAACCGTCGTCAGTTGTATTTAACTAGTGAAGTCGCGGGGTTGATGCCTTTAGTATTAACCAAAGCTGGGGATAAACAAGGCTTTGAATTAATAGCCGAAGAAGGCGGTACACCGATACATCTAGACTTATTTAATCAGCACAAAAATTTAGCTTTATTTGCTACCACCCGTGCAGGTAAATCAGTATTAGTTTCGGGAATTTTAACTCAAGCCTTGGCGCACGGTATTCCTGTAGTTGCCTTAGACTTCCCCAAACCAGACGGCACATCAACTTTTACCGACTATACCGAGTTCATGGGAGGGAACGGGGCTTACTTTGATATTTCTAAACAATCCAATAACTTATTTGAGCAACCAGACTTGCGATCGCTCGATCCTGAACAACAACGCGATCGCCTGCTCGATTATACCGCCTTTTTAGAATCAGCCCTAATGACAATGATATTAGGGTCATCCAGCGATAATCAACTCCTCACCCAAACCGTGCGTTCTCTAATTAACTTAGCGTTAACTGCCTTTTTTGCTGATAGGGGCATTCAAGAACGCTATCGCATGGCCATAGAAGCAGGCTTCGGTTCTCTAGCTTGGCAAAAAACCCCTACCCTCAAAGACTTTTTGTCTTTTTGTTCCCCCGAACATCTGCAACTAGATGCTGTCAGTGGCAGAGTTGAAGATGCACTGAGTCAAATTCACCTCCGGTTAAGATTTTGGCTATCTAGCCGTGTCGGACAAGCCATCTCTGCACCATCCAGCTTTCCTACCGATGCACAACTATTGGTATTTGCACTGCGAAACCTCTCTGATAACGAAGATGCGGCTGTACTCTCCTTGAGTGCCTATTCCGCCGCCTTACGCCGTGCTTTAAGTAGTCCAGCTTCCATATTCTTTATTGATGAAGCTCCAATTTTATTTGAATTTGACCAAATTTCTGACTTAGTGGGCAGAATGTGCGCTAACGGGGCAAAAGCCGGGATTAGGGTGATCTTATCAGCCCAAGACCCCGATACCATCGCTAAATCTAGAGCCGCCTCCAAGATTTTACAAAACCTCTCCACCCGATTAATTGGGCGGATTCAACCAGTTGCCGTAGATAGTTTTGTCAGCATCTTGAAATATCCCCGCGAAATTATTTCCCGCAACGCCAGCGAAAGCTTTTTCCCACGCAAAGAAGGAGTATATAGTCAATGGCTGCTAGACGATAATGGTATCCCTACCTTCTGTCGTTACTATCCCGGCTACGAACAATTGGCAGTAGTTGCGAATAATCCCAATGAACAAACTGCACGTCAACAAGCAATGCAAACTTATAGCAATAAATATGAAGCAATTTCTATATTTGCCCGTCAGTTAATCGCTTCATTGCGAGGTAGTTAGTCTTATCAATTCAGATTGTCGAGAAATATAAGTATGTAACTCCGAGGATAGGTAAATGAAAAAAACTATTGCATTTACGTTAGCTTTTTCCGCCTTATTAATTTTGCCTGCGATCGCACAATTAGGTAAAGTTTGGGTAGACTTTCAATATTACTCTACAGACTTTCAAAACTACCTGAGCAATAACCTCAGTGACAGTTTAGAAAATAACTCACAAAATGCGCTGAATAATTCTCGTGGTGATTTGAATCTACCTAATCCAGTAGATGCAGGAAAACAAGCCCGGCAAGGTATTTTATTTTTTAATTCTATCCCTGATAAATTTGAAAACAATCAAGCAGTGCATTCTAATTCAGTAAGTAACGAAATCAATCGAGTAATTACTCGTAGTTCAGTAGTAGGTGTTTTAGGTAGAGATGCCCAAATCAGAACAAAAAATAAGCTGGAAAATACCGAACGCACCATAGACAATATTACTAATATTTATAATGACTCTAATAGTATATTAAATAAAATTGGCGGTATTTTAGGTGGTGCTAATACAGACAACATTGTCAGAACAGAAGAGTCCAACTTACAGCTTCAAAGTATTAGAATCCAGAGTGAACAATCAAAAATAATAGCTGAAAACTTAGCCCAAACTTTGCAAACGAATCAATTTATTCAATACTCCAATTTAAACTTAGCCAACATTTCCCAACAAATGGAAGAATCAAATCGAGCGAGGAGATTAGATTCAGCCACAGAAGCATCCAGACTATTACGCACCACTTCCCAGATAGAATTATTTGGTACAAAACCAGAGAATTAATCATAAATACCAAAGTATACAGATAAATATGTATGACTACCTTTGCGCCTTTCCTACAGAACGCTCCGCGAATGCGCCTACCCTTCGGGAACAACTCCGTTGAATGCGCGAAACAAATCCTAGCTGAAATTGGCATCACCGACACCCTAAATAGTGGTGCAACAACTGCTCGCCGCCTAGCCGAGAGTTGGGACAATCAATGGCTAGACTTACTACAAAATGATACCAATAACAACCTCTATGGAGCATTAACCAACTTAGGTGTATTCTTCGCCGTTGGCACACTCCTATTTTTCATGATGCAATGGCTCAAAGATGTTATTCACAGTGAATATTCCCGTCCGATATCGGCACTTGTCTGGCCTTTTATAGTCGTAGTGCTATTAAGTAATGCTGGTAATGGTAGCATTCTGTCAAATTTGACTTTGGGAGTCAGAAATTTTATTAATACAGTGAATCAGCAAGTAATTACTACAGCCAATGCCAATCAAGTTTATCAGCAAGCATTAAATATGAGTGTAGCCGAAGAAGTAGCTGGTTCATTACTACGTCCTTGTCAGTCACTAACTGGAGAACAACAAACCCAATGCTTAACTAAAGCCAGTGAGAGAATTGATAACCTCTGGAGTGAATATAGAAATTTATACGGTGATCAAACTTGGATTAGTAGACTAGAAACTCAAGTTAATCAAATTAGATTCGGCACAGGAATTGTTACTGAAAATAACTTTAATTCCTTGTTAGGTAATACGGCTCAAACCACGATTAAAAACTTTTTAATCTCCTTGCAGTTTGCTTTTCAAAATTTAATTGAAGCTACTATGTTGCTAATAGCAGCTTTAGGCCCTTTAGCTGTAGGTGGTTCTTTACTACCCGTTGCTGGTAAACCAATTTTCGCTTGGATAACAGGATTTTTAGCGGCGGGAATTGCCAAAATTTCCTTCAATATTATTGCCGTCTTAACTGCCGCAGTGATAGTGAATGGCCCAGCACAAGACCCTAATGCTAATCCTGATTTAATGTGGTTTATCATCTTTTTAGGAATCTTAGCACCACTATTATCTTTAATTTTGGCTGGTTTAGGGGGAATGTCAGTATTTAATGCTATTAGTAATTCATCGGAATTAGTCAGAGACAGAATATAAAAAGATAGGGGTAAAGTAGCGATGGCTAATTTATTGACGAGAAAAAAAGAACAAAAAATTAGTGCTTTAACAGTATTTGCGATCGCCACTTTTGGTTTACACTTCTTAGTATTATTAATTTTTCTGGTACAAGGTTTGAATATCCGCCAATTGAGCCTGCGAAAACCCCCTACTTTTGTGCAGACAATTGATGGTCAACCGATTAATAATATTGATGAATTAGCTAGAGAACCCCAAGCTATTCGTCAGTTTGTCAGTAAAACGATGATGTCAATGTTTAATTGGTCAGGAACTTTACCCCCACAAACTATTGAAGAAGTCGCCAAACCCAAAACCGACACGGGAATTTTAGTCAGAACACCAACCGGTGGTAGCCAAAAGGTTACTACTAGCAGTTGGGTAGCCAGTTTCGCCATCTCTGAAGATTTTCGCAAAGGTTTTTTGAGTGTGGTAGCTGACATGACTCCACCAGAGGTTTTTGCTACTAACCCCAATCAAATTATGACCGCACAACTAATTATCAAGCGAGTCTATCCCCCCGTACAAATCTCTCCTGGTCAGTGGCGGGTAGGGATGGTAGCTGACTTGATACAAAAAAAACAAGCTGATGGTCAAAGATTAATTACACCTTTTAATAAAGATTTATTGGTACGTGCAGTAGATTATTTTCCCTATCCTTTAGTAGAAAATAGCACCGACTTGCAAAAAGCCATTTATAGTAGTCGCACTGACAAATTAGAAATTTATGAAATTCGGAATTTATGTTTGATAGATAACTATAACAATGGAGATGCAAATCAATCAAATCCATGTACAAATGATAGTTTCATTAAATAAATTCAAGACTATTTTTTCTCTGTGTCTTCCCTGCGGGACGCTCCGCGAATGTGCCTCTGTGGTGAAAAAGATTTAACCCCAGAGACACAGAGGCACAGAGTAAGACAGCTTCTATTCTCTAGTCACTCTTATTATGCAATTACTGAAATCTGAAACTAGAAAAAGTAGTATTCTCCCTCTGTTGGCTGTCGGCACATTTGGGTTACACCTGTTTACCTTACTGTTGTTGATGTTTCACGGGTCGATGTTAGAGCTATTAAATCAGCGATTAACACCGCGCAGTTTAGTGCAACTTGTCAACGGTAATGCGATTACAGTAGACCCAAAATCAAGTATAGAGAGACATCCAGAAACAATTCGCCGCTTTGTGGGTGAAACCATGACTCTGATGCTCACTTGGTCATCCAAACAGCCACAAGCAACCATCTGGGAAACTAGTTCTTCGTTATTAGCTAGTAATTTTCAATCAAAATTTTTATCTGAGATTAATAATTTGAATTTCTCTCGGAAATTTGGCAATACTAATAGAAGTGATGAACATATATTCATCATCCAGAGAATTTCCCAGCCAACCCCCGTTGGTGAGGGAAAATGGAAGGTAGAAATTTTAGCTAATCAATTAATTTTTAATAATTCTGACAACTTAGGTAGGTCAATTTCCTTTAATAAACAAGTTTTAGTAAGAGCTATAGATGAATCAGTAATTTCTCTACCCCCTACACCCCTACCCTGGCATTTAGCTGCTTACCGTTTGGGTGAAGCTCGGTTAGAAATTTACAATATCTGCGACCTCGAAGACAAGAACTGTTCAGGTAATTCCAACTAAGCATTACACCATGACTCCCTATTCTGCTATTTCCGAAACACCCCCGAAACCACTCACCCCTTTAACCACTGAGGATTACCAATTAGATGATTGGGAATCAAAGATGGCGAAGTTGGTTGGCTTGGAAGAAGAATCTATAGATGTTAATCGTCAATCTCTGGGAGATGAAGTATCTCCTTCTGCACCACAAGCAGCTCCAACAGAACAACCTCTAGCCTCTAATCCCTTCGCCAAATTAGCCTTAGTGGGTACGGCTACCTTAACTATCGTGGTGGTGGCTGGGATGTTTTTATCGCAAATGATGAGCGGTAACAATCAAAAGCCAAAACCTATAGTTGCGTCACCCACTCCATCACCAGTGGCCAATTTATCTCCAGAACCAAACCTAGAGCAAGAAGTAGAAACCCTCAAGACTAAATTAGCTCTGGCTGAACAAGCCCAGGCGGTGAAGACTGCACAACAAAATCTGAGAAATGCAACTACACCTCCAACTGTCTCTCCCACTGTACAAAATAACCCTCGTGCAACAACTGATAGATTGTCGGCGCAACCTGCACCACGGACTGTGATAGTTGAGCGAGTTGCAGCCAACCCCTATTTACCCCCACCCATCCCTGTAGCAAATTCTGCTATTCCACAGCTACCACCACCCCCCCCAGTGCAACCAACGACTGCACCACCCACACCCAACCCCTTTGGAGAATGGTCAAGGTTAGCCAAGTTGGGTAGCTATGGAGAGGTAAATATTGGTGATGCCCCTAGAGTAACGGCCTCTGTTCCACCACAGGAAAATAATAGCTATGTTCCACCCCAGGCTGTAAATCCTAGGGTATCCGAATCACCACAAAGAACAGCTCCAATCAGCCAAGCAAGATATCAAACCCCTAAATCTCTCAAGGTAGGAACTAGTGCCAAAGGTGTTTTGGCAACGGCTGTGTTTGGTGAAAATACTAGAGGTAGAGGGAATGAGAGTAATAACGACAATCCCAACTTGTTTGTTGTGCAGTTGCGAGAAGCACTTAAAGACGGAGAAGGCGCGATCGCTTTACCTGCTAAAACTGAGTTATTAACCCAAGTAACCTCGATTTCTGAACAGGGTTTAGTCCAGATGAAGATAGTCAAGGTCATCATCCCAGATAACGGCAACCTCAGAGAAAGAGACATACCTGAAAACGCCCTCCTCATCCGTGCTTCTGGAGGTCGTCCCCTGATAGCACAGCAATATCCCAATCGCAGCTCATCAATAGCCTCAATGGATACAGGATTATTTGTGTTAGGTGGGATTGCCAAAGCCGCAGAGTTGTATAATCGCAACGATTCCACAGTCACTACTGGTACAGGTACTGTTACTATTGTCACCAACGACTCCAACCGCAGAAACATCTTAGCTGGGGTAGTTGAAGGTGGTTTAAGTTCCGTTGTTCCCCAAATTTCCCAGCGCAATCAACAAGCGATCGCGCAAATGATGCAAAAAAGCAATATTTGGCTGCTATCTGCTGGAACTGAAGTTGAGATATATGTCAATCAATCAATGCAATTTTAAAATGAAAGAATGCAAGCTTACGCACCCTCTTTCCCTAACGAATACCTGGTTACATCGTCATTTCTGCAACGGTGTTTCTCTGATATTTGCAGGAGCAATCTTATTATTAGCAGGTCGTGCTACAGCTAATAACGCTGTTCTCCGGTCAATTTTTTCCTGTCAAGCGCAGGGTTTAGGGGGAGTTGTACCTACTATCAAAGTTTGGTATCAGCAAGGAACAAACTTAAGCTTTATCCCCGCAGGCGAAACCATTAGAAAGGTTTGGCTCAACGACCCATCACAAGTAATATTAGACTTTGATGGCCCTATGTGTATGCAGTTTGGTCAAGAAAGTGGTGCTACAGGAGATTGTAAAAACTCAGGAGCTAATGTCATTCAACTGCGACGCATTGCCAAACTGAAAATTCCCGGATTGCCCAACACTAATAATACACTTTTAACAGTAATTACCGAAGCTCAAGGTCAACCAAAACTATACACTTTTAGAGTTCTCTATGGAAATGAAGAACCGGAATATCATACCTTAGCAGTTTTTGCTGATCCGTCTCCTGGTGGAGCATCATGCGTCAGAGTTTCTCGCTAAGGAGTATTAATTAGATGCAGAGGTTGGTAGAGAGTTGATATGTGTGTAGGTTTTTTACAGATAAAGTAAATAAATGCCAGAAAAAAATTTTGAATTTTGAATTGGGATAAAATTCGCCGTGGTGTGAAAAACCTACACCTGCAACTTTTAGTAAATAGTTCAGTAATCAATTTTGGCTAAAATTAAACAACGGTTGTCTTAACAAAAGTACATTTTTGCGCTTGCGCTTATGCTTATTTTTAACAGTAGTTAGATAATTATCAGCATAGCGGAAAGCAGCTGCACCATCGTAAGCAGCGATCGCGATCGCTTGAAAGAAAACTTTGGTAGGGACTTCTTCATCGGATAGCTTTTCTGTCAAAATCAATAAATCTCTATCTGTTGCCGGAAAAGTAGTCTCTTCTGACCATTCGGGATCGTAAAAAATATCTTCAATTACAGCTTTGGACATTTTGCACCTCCCCAAAAGCAAAAGATGCAAAACCTGTAATAAAATTTAATTGCTGTTCTCGTGTTTGTAAGTTGTCAGGAAGTTCGTTATCGCTACATCCAATTTCCTTAAGAATTTCTAAACAATAAGTTCTCAGCTCGCTACATGAAGCATTTTCCCATTTGAGACCTACCTCTTTAGCTTTTTGTACATTGCATCGAATGACATTAGTTACAGGGCTAATCATAACTGTACCCTCATAAACTTGATGATTGCAGTGTTGATCGAAACCACAAATTAGCGTAACCGTGTTTCTGCGGAATTTATGAAGATGGGATACTAAACCATCAGCGCATTTGCGGAAAATAGATTTGAGGCGATCGCGGTTTCCTCTTAAAAATATTATTACATTCACAAAAAATCTTATAAGTGTTGCTGGTATTACACTGAGTATTTACTCAGTAGTAGCGATAATTTTTTGCCGTGATTTTACTGATACAAGAACCTCTGTCTGAAGTAATAGAGAATTATTGATTTGAACTTATTTAAAGTTATGCCTTTTAGCAAAACAAATAAATCTATTTAGTCGATATATCACAAGAATGATTTTATTTTTTAGATGAATACAATAAATTTATTTCTATGGGTCGATTTTTAATATAATTTTTTCAGTAACAATATAATCATTGCGTAAACCTTGTTAGCCAAAATATCCTGAAACACAATTAATTTATTATTTGCCTATTTAAATCATATAGGAAAATAGCAGGATTTTTCAACAGGGTTTAAACAATCATAACTTTCTCAAAAAAGATAGATAGAAACTATGTTTTAATTCAACAAAATTCTATCAAGTCAATTAAGTTATGAGTTTTGCAAAATGTAATAGAGGATTAACAATGAAGATTTTTAGCTCTGTTCTAAGCCAAGTCAAGTTTTTAATTATCGCCTTTACCTGTGCGTTGCTATTGTTATCTAGCACCATTCCAGCTTTTGCAATTGAGAGCTACCAAAGCGAATCAACAGAAGGTACTACACAACTTCTAGAAACACAACGCCAAACTGACGAAATGGCTAAGTCTCCACCTGCCACACTGAAAGAAGTGCAAAAAAAATCCAACGAGGGACTTAATGAAGTACAAGGGGCTGCTGATATCGATAAGATGAAGCGTCCAGCAAATTCCCAAGGTGCAACTTCCGTAGAAGATGAAGTTAAGAGTTTCTTAGAAAAAGTTACAGGTAATAAGTAATTAGGTGACAGGTGACAGGTGACAGGTAAAAAACTGTTATCTAAACATTGAGCATAAACCTAAAATACTAGGACAGTAGATGCCTTAATATCTCATAAATAAGGTATCTACTGCTACTTTAGTTATAGTAAATCGTCATTTTATAATCTTTCCTTTGATTGATGTAAATAAAGCCTATTTTTTGGGAATTTAGTAAGTAAGTTAGCTTAGGAATTAAAAACCATGCGTACTATCAATATTGGTTTAACAGAAGAACAGCGTCAAGGTGTAATTAATTTGTTAAATCAAGATTTAGCAGATTCTTACCTCCTATTAGTAAAAACCAAAAAGTACCATTGGGATGTAGTTGGCCCTCAATTCCGTAGTCTGCATGAACTCTGGGAAGAACATTACCAAGAGCTAACAGAAAATATTGATGAGTTGGCTGAACGGATTCGTGCTTTGGGTGGTTATCCTATAGGCACAATGGAGGGATTTCTCCAGATGACAACTCTTAAAGAACATGGTGGAGATGTTCCCACTGCTACTGAGATGGTAGCGCGACTGATGGAAGATCATGAGCAAATCATTCGGAACTTAAGAGATCATGTAGACCGCAGTGGTGAAGAGTTCCATGACCAAGGAACTGCCGATTTCCTCACCGAACTCATGGAAGATCATGAAGAAATAGCTTGGATGCTGCGCTCATTTATTGAAGGAGAAGCATTACAACCAAGTGGTACACAACCAGCAACAGAAACTAAAACCCCTGTAGGCGTGTAAGAAGGGAACAGGGGACAGGTGACAGGGAACAGGAAAGAGTAGAGACGTAGGATTGCTACGTCTTAATATCTGGTGGAATAACTCACCTAATATCTATCTCAGTGTTGGGTTTCCTTACGTCAAACGCCACTCGCCCCAAGCCGGGAGACTCGTCCAAGGCGGTGGCTTCCCAACCTGCGGATTTGTGAGACATCCGGTCTGTCACCTGTCACCTGTCACCTCTCACCTATTACCTATCCCTTATTTTCAAGGAGCATACAAGTGCCAGAAGTTTATCAAGCAGAACGGACAATTTCCGCCGTATTTAAAGAACAGAAGCAAGTTGATGATGTAATTCGTCGTTTATTAGATAGAGGTGTACCCAGAGATCATATTTCAATCATGGGTAGAAACTTCGAGTCAGAAACTCGCATTGCAGGATTCATCTCTAAAAGAGATGTAATTTTGGGAGGTTTAAGAACAGGGGCAATCTTTGGTTCTTTGTTTGGTTCATTTCTCAGCTTGCTGACAGGTGTCGGTGTACTGTTTATTCCTTTTGTCGGCCCTATTGTGGCAGCCGGCCCCATTAGTGCCTTGTTGTTAGGGGCTGCTAGTGGTGCGATCGCAGGTAGTGCTGGTGCGGGTTTAGTATCAGTTTTGACTACCTTGGGAATGCCTGAAGATAAAGCCGCCATCTACCAAACCCGCCTGCAAGCCGGCGAATTTTTACTCATGGTAGAAGTCCCAAGCGATCGCGCTGGTGAATTTCAGTTACTACTCGAAAGTGCTGGTGCAGAAGAAATTAATACCATTGACAAAACTTTAACTCATCCCTGCCCAGGGCCTTGCAACAGTCCAGAAGACTTGTCTCCTGAAGTTCGTTCTCATCTTTCATCAGAAGCTCAAAACACATTTATTCAACGCTATAACGCGGTGTTAAATGAAACTAGTGATGAGTTTACAGCTGAACAAGCAGCTTGGGCAGATGTCCATCAAAAATTTGATGAAGATGAAAACGGTGTTTGGTCAAAAGCTAAAGTTGGTGTTTAAGCTATTGTTTTAGCTTTAGTGATTATATTTGTGTAATCTATGAGGAATGGTTGATGAACTTTAGTTCATCAACCATTCACTATTTCTGCTGTTTTTCATCTATCTTAGGTGATGAAATAATAGATCAGAGAATCTATCTAGTGGTAGTGATAAAAAATATTTGATTCTGATAATTTATCTTATGTGAATGGTTCTAAAATTTTGAGGTTATTTAATATGAGTAATGAAAAAAGAGTTGAAGCAACAATCAAAAATATTGAAGGCAAACTACAAGAAGGAATTGGCGAAATTACTGGAAACCCATCTGATAGAGCAGAAGGCAAAGCAAAGCAAGTTGAAGCTCAAGTAATTCACACTACAGAAAACATCAAAGACGAGTTGAAGAAAGCTATTGACTAATCAATCAAAAAGCAGAAATCAAACAAATTTATTTGAAAATGCTGTTTAGTATGGCGGAGCGCAAGCCTATGCGGAATAAAAATCCCAATCCCTAATAAAATTTTCATGCTTGGCTGTGAAACTAGTTTCATCAGGACTGTTTTCTGCCAGCTTAATTTTAGACTCCACCCTTGATACTAAGCAGTGGAGTTTTTATATTTTATGTAATTAAATAAAGGTTAGTTGAGAATAAATTCACTCTAACCATAAGAATTTTATACTTTCTTAGTGACTGGTACGTCCAGTTATTAAACCCCAGATAAAAATAGCAATTATTGCACCGATAATAGCAACAATCAGACCAGGAATACTGAGAGTAGCTGCTGTCAGTTGTAGTCTTCCTGTTTCTAAAAGAGTGACTATAGTACCGCCAATTAAAGCACCAATGATACCTAAAATCATTGCTGACACGATACCACCGCCCTGACGACCAGGATAAATAGCCTTGGCGATCGCTCCGGCAATAATACCAAGAATTATCCAAGCGATAATGTTCATAATTTAATTTTGCAAAACACTTACCAGTAATTTATTAATTAAATTCTGTTTTTCCTTCTGCCGGAAGAAATAAGTATTAATTACTATAGTAAGCTGCTGTGATTTTTGTTCCCGTAGTGTGGTGTAGCCATACTTGTTTTGCGTAGGTAGGGATTAGGGAATGAGCCTGTGCGAGTTTTACGGAGTTGGCGATCGCCACTAGATTAATAAACACAAAAGTATCACTTAGCACCCCAAAGATAGGATGATCAATATTATTTTTTAAATTGTTTAATACTACAATTGACGTTTATAATTTTCAGGAAGTATTTCTAAAGAGGTAAACATTGTCAACCTCATTTAGAAGCTTTTAAAACCTTTTTTCAGGGAAATTAATGCGGAATCATTCTAAATCTTCCCCTTGGGAATATATCCCCACCCTATATTTTACTTCTGGTGTACCTTACGTCATTATCAACACCGTTTCTGTTATCTTTTACAAAAAACTTGGTATAAGTAACTCACAAATTGCCCTATGGACTAGCTTTCTGTATCTACCTTGGGTAATCAAGATGTTTTGGGGGCCAATTGTAGATATTTACTCAACAAAAAGAAAATGGATGCTTTCTACCCAGTTAGCAATGTGTTGCTGTTTGGGTATAGTAGCTTTTTGTTTACAATTGCCAAATTTCTTTTTTATCTCCCTGGCTGCTTTGACATTAGGAGCATTTATTTCAGCAACTTATGACATAGCTACAGATGGCTTTTATCTTTTAGCCTTAACTCCAGAAAAACAAGCCTTCTTTTCTGGTATTCGCTCATTATTTTATAGACTGGCTGTTATCTTCGGCTCTGGGTTTTTAGTGATTATAGCTGGTTTACTTGAAGGTTACCTAAATAATATTCCCTTAAGTTGGACTGTAGCAATTGGTTTTTCTGCTGTCATACTGGCAATACTGTTTATCTTTCATCGTCTAGTTCTACCCTTACCGGAGTCTGATCAACCCAGACAGCCTAAAGAAATTAATCAGATACCATTTATCAAAATTATTACTTCCTATTTTCAGCAAGAAAAGATTTTCGCTATCTTAGCTTTTATATTGCTCTATCGATTAGGTGAAGCAATGCTTGTGAAAATAGCCTCCTTATTTCTGTTAGATAACCCAGAGGTAGGTGGACTAGGGTTAAATACATCAGAAGTTGGTTTAGTATATGGCACATTTGGCGTAGTATCTCTAATTTTTGGTGGCATACTTGGTGGTTTAGTAATAGCTAGATATGGGTTAAAAAAATGTATATTGCCTATGGCTTTAGCTTTGAACTTACCAGATTTATTTTATGTTTACATGGCTTATACTAAACCTTCAATGAAATTAGTCTATCCCCTAGTTTCCTTAGAACAATTTGGCTATGGTTTTGGGTTTACGGCTTTTACTGTGTATTTAATGTACATTTCTCAAGGAGAATATAAAACCTCTCACTTCGCCATATCTACAGGCATTATGGCATTAGGAATGATGCTACCGGGGATAGTTAGCGGCTATTTGCAAAATTCATTAGGATATCCCTTATTTTTTGTTCTGGTTTGTCTCCTGACCATCCCTGGAATGATGACTTTATTTTTCATCCCTTTAAAAGCAGATAGGCGAAATTAAATTCGTAGTAAGGACTTTAGTCCTGATTTATCTAAGCACTAAAGTCCTTACTACAAACACAAGAATTAATACTACGAAAACCATGCGTTATGTCTTAGGAATAGACGGCGGCGGTAGCAAAACAGTGTGTATCTTAATGGATGATACACATCAAATCATTGATCGCGGTCAAGCAGGTGCAGCAAACTATCAGAGTATAGGCAAAGCAGCAGCATTAAAATCTATTGAATCAGCAATTTATCAAGCAGCGAATGAAGCATTAAAATTAACAAATTCAATCAAAATTACCTCGCTATGTCTTGGTTTAGCTGGTGTCAGTCGTGCCGAAGATATGAAAATAGTCAAAGATATAGTCAAAGAATTACAAAACAATCATTCTTTACCTATTATTTGGGATTTTCAGCCATCTAATATTGTTATTTGTAATGATGCTTTGATTGCTTTAGTTGGCGGAATTGGTCATGCTGTAGGAATTGTCGTCGCAGTCGGTACTGGTTCTATAGTTTTCGGTCGTAATTCTCAGGGAGAAACTAAGCGAGTAGGTGGCTGGGGGTATATTTTAGGCGATGAAGGTAGTGCCTATCAAATTGCCGTTGGCGGGATGCAAGCAGCATTAAAAGCTTATGATGGACGGGAAAAATACACCAGACTTGTAGAAGATTTTCAACAGCATTTGAATTTGGCAAGTATCGAAGATTTAATTGAAGTCATCTATCGCCGTGGGTGGGGAGTTAAACAAATAGCTGCTTTAGCACCAATTGTAGATTCAGCCGCCGCCTCTGGTGATGAAGTAGCTAATCATCTCATTGATGATGCTGTCCAAGAATTAGTAAAAGCGACATCTACAGTAATTGAAGCCATTTTCGACTCTGACTCAGTGTTTGAAATAGTCACAACAGGAAGTGTATGGCGGGGTAAATGTGAGATGCAAGCGAGATTTAATACATCTATTGTGAAGAAATATCCTCAAGTAAATATCATCTTTCCTCGTTTTGAACCTGCTTATGGTGCTGCTTTGTTGGCTTTGCAGAGACTAGTAGAAACAGAACAATAACGCCGTCTTAAGGTGACACCCGCCAAATTTTTACAGTCTCATCTCCACCACTACTGACAAGAGTTTTACCATCAGGACTAAAGGCCAGAGAGAAAACCCCAAATATATGTCCCTTGAGACTGCGAATTTCTTCTCCTGTTGTGACATTCCACAGTTTAATATCGTTGTCTCCAACGCCATGACTGATGCTTTGAGTTGTGTTGGTTGCACTTGCGAGAATTTGACCATTAGGATGAAAGCTCAAAGAGTTAGCACTAAGGCCTTGTAAAGTGCGGATTTCTTGTCCTGTTGTGAGATTCCACAGCTTGATAGTGTTATCATTGGCAGCACTAGCAAGAGTTTTGCTATCAGAACTAAAAGCGATCGCTCGCAGTGTAGATGAATGTCCTGTTAGAGTGCGGACTTTTGTACCTGTTTCTACATCCCAGAGTTTGATAGTTTTATCTATTTCCCAACTAGGACTAGCAATAGTCTTACCATCAGGACTCAAAGCTATGGAAGTAATCTTGAGTTCGTCTTCTTTTACGGTATGTATTTTTTCACCTGTGGCTACATTCCAGATTTTAATAGTATTATCCCAACCACCACTAATCAGCTTTTTACTATCGGGGGTAAAAACTACGGAATTAATCCCCAAGTTATGTCCTTTAAGAGTAAGTATTTCTTTTCTTGTTCTCAGATCCCAAAGTTTGATAGTGTCATCACTACCACCACTAGCCAAAATTTTGCCATCTGGACTGATAACTGCCGAATTAACACCCCAAGAATTTCCACTGATAATATCAATTTCTTCTCCCGTTTTTAGGTTATAGAGTTGGATGTTTTTTCCGCTACTAATAGTGATAGTTTGTCCATCAGGACTGAAATCAATAGAATCAACTGTAGAGTTTACAGGTAAGGCTTTTTCTAAAAAGAAACTACTGGGCAAGCTATTAATCAAATATATGGGATTGGCAATAAATCTATAGCGGAAATAACTATATGAAGAAGTGATAAATAATCCCAACATTAAGGCAGTAACACCTTGTAATAATCTTTGCCGAAACTTGAAGACAAGCATAATTTTACTCTGCTTAAAGATTTTGAAAAGCAGAAATTATTCTTTTTTATCTGCTTTAAGAAGTTACTACTGCTTAACACTGGGTATTTACGGAAAGAATTAAATGTCAGCTTGATAAAGCCCTTATTTCTCTGTGTTCTCTGTGTCTCTGTGGTATGCGCTACGCGCACGCTATTCCGTAATTTGTGCGTAAGTCCTATCCATTACAAATGAGTTAAGGGGATAGATGACAAGCACCTACCCCCAAATAGCTGCCCAGATGACGAACCTGGAACTTTAGAATCTGGTATCTAATAAACCCAGTATCAGCCGTGATATATTGATTGTCACTGGGAGAGATACGGATTTAACAGATTTTTGTGAACAGATGATACTGATAAGTAGTTGTGCAAAATTAAATTCATTAAAATTTAGACTTCGCCAAAAGTGCTGTTCCATAGGCGGCTTCTGTATTCACAGACGAGACTACTGGCACTTTTAAACACTGTTGACGAATTGCATCCCAAGTAGGGTTTTTTGCACCTCCACCGGCTGTATAGACTCGATTTAAGCTATCAGAACCTAATTGTTGTAATAATTCATAGCCTCGCGCTTCTATACGAGCGATACTTTCTAACAAGCCATGTAGAAATTCCACTGGATGATCTGGGCGTGGTGTGAGTCGTGGGAGTAAATTGGGATCGTTAATGGGGAAGCGTTCCCCTGCTTTCAACAAGGGATAATAATCTAACTTACTGGCCTGCGAACTATCAATTTCACGACTCAGATTTTCTAACTCTGCATCAGTGAAAAATTCCCTTAACACCGCACCTCCAGTATTAGAAGCACCACCCGTCAGCCACAAATCACCTAGCCGATGGCTGTAAATACCATATCGCGAATCTTCTACACGGGTACGACTCAAAAGTTTGAGTACCAAAGTTGAACCCAGGGAAGTCACGGCTTGCCCTGGCGATGTTGCACCACTGGCTAAAAAGGCCGCAATACTATCAGTAGTGCCGGCACAAACTAAACAATTAGGAGGAAACAAAAACTGATTGGCAATTTCAGCACGTAATTCTGCTATGGGAGTCCCAGGCGTTAATACTTGGGGTAGTTGAATCGGTAGTTGCAGACTTGTCAGCCATTCTGGGTATTGTAATTGTTCCACGTCATAACCCAGCTTTAAAGCATTGTGGTAGTCACTGATTCCCAACTGGCCATGTAGCAGAAATCCCAACCAATCAGTTTGATGTAAGAAATATCTCGCTTCGCTAAAAGTGGGTAATTGCATCATCCAAAAAAGTTTAGCCAAGCTGGAAGTTGCGCTGAAAACGGTATGATTTGGCGGTGCTATCTGGCTCAATTTATCCAGCACCAATGATCCCCGCGCGTCGTTGTAGAGTAAGGGTGTAGATATGGGGTTGCCTGCATCATCGCACAATAACACAGTTGAGGAAGTACCGTTAATAGCGATCGCTCTCATTTTTCGCCGCCAATTCTCCGGTATTTGCGCCAGCAGCGTCCATAATGCCGTCTCCCATGATGTTACATCAGCGATCGCCCCTGTTGCCCAAGGATATCGTACTTGTGTCTGGATTTGGGCTGCTTCATCAATTACCACTGCCCTCGCCCCAGAAGTACCAAAGTCGATCCCCAAATAAAAACTCATAGTTTTATAAATTTTTTTGCTGAAAAATAACCCAAACTACCGAATTCATCACGGATTTTGTTACAAGATGCAACAAGATGTTCCACAATTTTGGCAAAACAAGGAAAAGTAGTAAACGAACTCTTAAAAATTAGTTTGACGCTCAGGAGGTTTACAACCATGCCTATCTCTGACACTCAAGTTTACATTGCGCTAGTTGTGGCACTAATCCCAGGCATTCTGGCTTGGCGGTTAGCTACAGAACTTTACAAATAACGCCACCATACGTTATCAAGAGTGGAGTCTAATTATTTATGCTCCACTCTTGGAAGCATCAAGGCAGGAGTCGCGTCGCTGCGCTCCAGATTCAAAATTCAAAATACCCTACGGTTATTCTTAAACCTGATTCAAAAAGGCCAGCCTACAAAATTCAAAATTAATTACCCTTGTAGCCTATAGACAATTTCGGCGATTACTTAAGGTTTTACCCTATTACACTTGTCATAATTAACTTAGTATAATTTAGAACTAACTTTATTCAAAAATAACCTTATTAATACTGAAATAATATAACTGAGATCATTAGCTAAAAGCTATGACAATCAATATAAATACAGACGTATTAACAGGTATTAGCAAATTAAAATTGACAATAACAAGATTGTTTTGATACCTTGGAAGCAATTAGTCCCATCTGAATACAGGTAAAGACTAAACAAGCACAAAAAATACATCATACAACAACTTGTGATTTACCAGTGAGAATACGGTTTGGAATTGACATTAATTACTAAAAGAATAATAATCCTGGCAGATCAGGTGCAGTTTTCATAAACTGGTGGACAAATACCATTAAGTTAAACCAGTTACTTACGTGTGGTTTGTTTTTTTTGACAATTAACATACGTGTAGCAATTTGGAAAAAATGAAGTAATATGTCAGCTAATCTTAGTCGTAATAATAGCTAATAGGCTCTTTATGACTTGCTTTATTCATCAGGAAATTTCTCTTTTTAAGAAGCATCATGAACGCTTTTCAACCTTCTAGACCTCCACAACAACCACCTATACAAAAACAACAAGCTATTCCTCGGCCAAAACGCCATCTTCGCCAACGTTCTTACAAGGTGATGGCTGTAGAAGTTTCAGCCAAGGTAGCTGTCAATTTCGTTATTTCAGCAACAGCAATATCCGCATTAGTTCAACTTGTACCAAATCATTTTTCACAGCAAAGTAAGTTGCGAGAAGTTAGTACAGAAGTTAAGCAAATAGAAAAACGCGTCAGCATTTTACAGGCTGAATTTAGCCGTAATTTTGATCCGCGCCAAACTAAAAGTGTTATGCAGCAACAAACATATAAATTTGAACCTGGTCAACGTCCGATTGTTTTAACCAATCAATATGGACAGCAAATAGACATTTCAGAGCCTTCACCCTAAGCAAAATATTCAATTGGTGATTGGCATCATACAAGTTGCTGACAGAAGTAATTATTGCTAAAAAATAGCCCTGGGTGCAAATTTCTTATAGTTATTAGTTAACATCTAACGCCGTGTGCAACTTTCTCTCAAACCTAACCCCCAACCCCTTCCCTACATTCTCTACGAGAGGCTACGCCAACGCGCAGCGTGTCGGAGACAGGGAAGGGGAGCAAGATTTAAAGCCTCTCTCCTTGCAGGGGAGAGGTTTGGAGAGGGGTTTCAAAAATAAGTTGCACATCGCGTCATCTAAACTTTTTCTAGTGTTATTTTATTTATCATCTATCGCTCTTCTGTCACTTTCCAGATTCACTAAATTATCCAGAAGAATAAATTGATTCATTGCACTAATTAGGTGAATGAATCCAAGCAATCAATCAGAATGGGGGAAAATACCAAGCCAAGCCCCACAGCCAGCCATCCTACAATTTTCTGGAATATACTGTCTAAATTTGGTAGTCAATGTTGCAAATGTTAGCGATCGCTAGCTATTTTCACAGTTAGCGTTAGTATGGCTATGTATTTTTCTACAGTATAAATATGACTCAAAATCTTTACGTAAATCCAGTTATAGGCAGCGACACCAACCCCGGTAGCCAACAATCCCCCTTTAAAACGATTACCCAAGCCCTGAAAGTTGCTACACCAAATACTGTCATTCAACTAGCCGAGGGGAATTACAAAGCCGATAGCGGTGAAATTTTCCCCTTCACGATTCCCTTTAGTGTCAAAGTTATCGGTAATGAAGCCAACAAAGGCAACAATATTTTCATAGAAGGTAGTGGAAGCTACCTCAGTCGGACTTTTGCTGGTCAAAATGTTACCTTTGTGATGTTAGATGGGGCGGAACTAAGAGGGGTGACTGTTACTAATCCCGCTAGTCGTGGTAGTGGTGTCTGGGCAGAATCAACCACCCCCACCATTACTAATTGCACCTTTATTAATTGCAAGCGCGAGGGTGTATTTGCTACCGGTGATGCCAACCCAGTGATTATTGGTAACGTGTTTACCGAGAATGCCGCCAATGGAATTGCGATCGCTAAAAATTCCCAGGGTAAAATTCAAGGTAATGTCTGCTTTAAAACAGGTTTTGGTATCGCCATTAGTGACACTGCATCACCCACACTTATAGATAACAAAATTTACGAAAACCGTTCTGGGATAATTGCCTCTGGTAATTCCCGTCCCATATTGCGTAATAATCTCATTGAAAACAATACTGATGATGGTTTGACTGTTATCGTTAATGCCCTACCTGATCTTGGCAATACTGATACCCCAGGCGGTAACATTTTACGCAATAACGCTAAATTTGATGTACAAAATGCTAGTGCCAATAAATTGGTGTCTGTCGGTAATCAAATAGATAAAACTAAGGTTTCAGGAAATATAGAGTTTGTAGATATTCAAGTTATCACTCCCACACCGACACCAACACCGATACCAACACCGACACCAACACCGACACCAACACCGATACCAACACCAACACCAACACCGACGCCAACGCCGACACCGACACCGATACCAACGCCGATACCAACACCAACACCAACACCAACACCGACACCGATACCAACGCCGATACCAACGCCGACACCAACTCCGACACCAACTCCGATACCAACTCCGACACCGACACCAACCCCGACACCAACCCCGACACCAACACCGATACCAACGCCGACACCGACACCAACTCCTATAGACTTAAAAGATATTGGTAATCATTGGGCAGCCCCATTTATTCAAGAATTAGTCAAACAAGAAATAGTAGCAGGTTTTCCAGATGGTACATTTAAACCTGATGCCACGATGACACGCGGACAATATGCCGCCTTATTAGTTAAAGCTTTTAACCCACCACCAAATCGCGCTGTCATCAGATTTAAAGATGTACCTGAAAACTTCTGGGCATTAAAGGTTATCGTACAGGCGTATCAAGGTCTATTCCTTGCTGGTTATCCCGATGGAACTTTTAAACCCAACCAGAATATTCAGCGTGTACAAGTGATAGTCTCCCTAGTCAATGGACTAGGGTTGGGTTTATCTACTAACGTTACCAACGCCATCAAACTTTTTGACGATTATGCCAAAATTCCTGATTATGGTAAAGATCAGGTAGCCAAAGCCATAGAAAAGAAAATAATCGTCAATTATCCCAATGCCAAACTACTCAATCCTACCCGCGATGCTACACGCGCAGAGGTAGTAGCCATAGTGTACCAAGCTTTAGTAGATGCTCGTCGTGTAACGGCAATTAACTCACCTTACATCGTTAGTTAGGGAATTGGGAATTGGGGGAAATTTCTAACTTGTCTCTTTTTTCCTCCTATTCCCTACTCCTCACTCCCTGAGTATCATATGTTTTTTCGAGTCAAAACTAATTAGTCCTTGTTGTTGCAATTTACCTATCAATCTTGTAATTGTGACCCTAGTAGTACCACACGCACTAGCAATCTCTTCGTGAGTGAAGCGAACATTTAAACGAGTTCCTTCCGCTACTGGTTCACCAATTTCTTGTTTCAAAAACTGTAAAAGATGATGCAACCTATCTTCTACTCGTCGTTTGCCAAAAATAACTAACAAGGATTCAGTTTGCTTTAACCGTTGATTGATTTTTGGTGAGAGAATATGACTGATTATGGGATTCAAAGCTACTTCAGTTACATGAATAGATACTAACTCTACATCTGACAAAGCTGTAGCTTGATAAATAGGTAAAGATGTCATACTAGAGCTAAATACCATTTGTGGTGTCGCTAAACCTACTAAAATTTCTTCCCCTGTTTCACAGAAAGTATTTAATTTCACTAAACCTTGGCAAATATAGAAAATTACTAAAGGATTCAGGGGAATATCTTCGCCCTTAGTATACTTATATACTGGACGAGCCTCACTGATAAACTTTTCACGGTTGATTAATCCTACACCCTGTTGCTGATGTTGATTAATCTGACGCAGTAACCAGCGTAAAGATGTTGGTTTACCATGATGATTACGAACTACCGCTACTGTAAAAGCCCCATCAAAAGGTTCACCATTATCTGGCTGTAAACGCAATACTAACTCTTTATCTCTATCAGACTGAAATAGCTGGTTTAGTTCACTGCGAAAACTTTCTCGTTCTTCGATGCGGATGAAGCTAATCATCGATTGACTGTATAAAGTCTGCTTGGGAATATTCAGCAATTTAGCTGCGGCTAGGTTAACTTCTTGAATAATGCCTTCTGAATTAGTAACAAAATAGGCATCTGGTGCAAATTCAAATAAATTGTAATAATATAAGCGTTCTGCTTCTAACTTATTTCTTGTTTGTAAGAGTTCCTCATTTTGTTGATAAAGTTCTTCCGCCGCTAACTGTACCATTTTAGAGTTACTATAGAGTTCCTTAAAAGCTTGCGGTAGTAAGTCAGGCGGAATCCACGGTAAAACGCTAGCAGTTTGGTACAAATCTGCTAGCTGCTTGTGTAGTGCTTCCGCTTGTTGGATAAATAATTCTATATTCACTTTAGATGCTCACGACTTAGTAGCAGCCCTGGAATAGATCAACCAACTTAATTAATAGATAAAGCAACTGCATCTACCTTAAAGCTGCGAGTTGTGAAACTTGAAGTAAAGTGCAAATCTACATTTATCCTGAGAGTTAGGCGATTTTAGAACTTAGTATAAAACAGCCAGCATAATTATTAAACCACTAAAAATCACCATTAAATCAATATCAGCAGCAGATATTATTTGAAGAATTGTGTAAAACCAATCTCATGAGAAATTACTGGATATAGGGTGCTAACTCTCAAGAATAACGAAAAGTTTAGAGCTATACTTCCATCACTAGCATCAAGCAACTACTACTTTAGACATAGATGAAATTTTAAGTTGATTTGTATCCTTCAACACACGAAAATATAAGGATATTGAATTATTGGCGATAGTCAGAATCCTAATATCTTCAAAATAATGGAATTATAAGGTCTTTAGCAAATAAGGTAGGAATCGCAAGATAAATAAAAAATAATTAAATATTTGATTAAACTTCAGTAAACAAGATTATATTAATCCTAAATTAGCTGTTAATTCAATTGCTTTTTCAAAAGTGATACCTTGTTTGGTAGCAATATACAATAGTGCTATTGCTGCTGAACGTATTGAGTTATCACAATGAATCAGAGCAGGTTTAGGTAACTCATTAATGATTTTTAAGACATGGAGTGTACTTTGATGGTTAATTTCATCAACTTTGGTAGGTAAATTGAGATAATGCAATCCTAGAAATTCCAGTTTATCTTTTTCATCATCTAACCAGCCTTTTTCATCAGGCGATCGCAGGTTTACTATAGACTTATAACCATCAGCAATAATTTGAGGAAATTGCTCTGGGGTAATTTGCCCTGCGACAGATAATTCATTGTTAATTTTTCTGACGATATCCATATCACCACTTTGCTAATAGTCAGTCATCAATTTTGCAGATAACTTTAATAGTAAGAACTCAAGGCTGAATAATTACTTAAAATTTCTGCCTGAGTTCTTACTACGAATTTTCATGTTTAAAAATCTTGTTTTTCTGGTATATCCCCCTCAAAAGGCTGAACACCTGTTGCAGGGTAGTCATCATCTCTCACACCAAAGATTCTTGCAACACCACCTGAGAGATAGTTAATTACTTGCTGTCCTAATGTTTGAATTTTTTGGAGTAAATTTTTAGAGGTATTCATAAATGTTTCTCCTTTTAAATTGGTATTAAAGGTTGATGGGAAATTATTGCCTAATGGCAGCTATTTGATCAGGGCATTTTCACTAATATTCCAACATATCTCGAACCACTGAATTAGGTCATAATTCCAACATTTCTCTAACCTCTGCCGATTTTGGTAATTGTGCCAAAATCTGATGGGATTCAACACTGTTTCCGTAGTAAGAAGTGGTTGATTACAGAAATGGTACATTGCTAAAATTATAGTTTTTAGATAATTGTGATTTAACATGGCAGATATGGGCAGAAAATGCTGTGAATATCGTATTTTTAGAGCAAAATAGTAAAGCAGGAAAGCCAGCATAGCCTTTCGATGAACCCAATAGCGATGTTGGATTCTCATAAGCTAACTGCTACAAATTTTTGACTACAGAAATTACTTCCTTGTAAATAAAATATTGTCTAAAGCAGGATAAGACATAGATGCTTACTGAAGTATATTTATAAGCAATTTAAGTATGAAGCAAGCTATTGAGATTATCCAAATTACGGCTGACGTTTTCTACACTTTTAAACTTATGTCAACAAGTTGAGGAACTTGTGAGGAAATTGCCAACAGGAGAATTTTTTTTGGTGTTGCAGAGTTAGAAGCTAGGGGTAGTCCTGTGAAATCTCTGATTATTTTTCTGTGGCTTCCCTGCGGGACGCTCCGTGAATGTGCCTCTGTGGTTTAAACGTTCCGATCTCACCTAATAGAAAACCAGAGGCTAGAGCAATATCATGTGTGAAATATTCTCCTCACAAGTTCCTCAGATTTTCTGCCTAACTTTAAAAAGGAATATCTCCAGTCCGTAGTTCCCAAATCTCTAAGGACAACAAGATGAACAAGAGACACTTTGCAACTATAGACGGTAATCAGGCTGTAGCTCAAGTTGTCTATCGACTAAATGAAGTCATCGCCATTTATCCAATTACACCTTCTTCACCGATGGCTGAATGAGCGGATGCTTGGGCTAGTGAGGGTAGACCAAATATTTGGGGTACTGTGCCAAGCGTACAACTATTTCCGACAACGCCCCAGAATTTGTCCGCGATGTACTGGTTAAAATCATTGCCCGTGCAGGGGGTGAGTTACCTATCAGTGCTTTACCTGTTGACGGCACATATCTCACGGGGACGGCAAAATGAGAAAAACGCAATATTGCTCAAGAAATCCCGGTATGGGATACCAATGTCTGCATTCAATGTGGTAAATATGTGATGGTACAGTCATGCAGAATCAAAAAGCGTCCGTTGATTCTGGCAGATGGTTGTGGTATCGCTATCATCCAGACCTAGTTAAACAAGTTGACACTCCCCGGAGTAAACGCACGGGGATTCTTGGTTCAATGAAACCACTTAAATTAGATTCCTTGCAGTCTCTAACCCAGAGGTGGGATTCTCCCCAAGCGTTAATTTGGGTATGCCCTACCCTATTTGCTTTTGCAATTCCTGTTTAATTTTGAAGAAAATTCGCTTCAAAATGCTGTTTGTCTAGCCCCTCTGAATCTTTTACCTACTGCGAGGCGGAGTCTAGAAAAATGCAGTAGAACCGCATAGATTCAGTTTTCAAGGTTCAGCTCTTTGTCTTTCGACGGCTAGGTTTTTTAAGTGGTTGATTACCTTGCCACTGCAATTAGTATACCAGAAAAGCCGTCCTAAAAGGACGGGGCTTTAGACCCAAATTTCTGGTAAAAATCCCCTCCAACTTGACTCACATACACCAAAGCTACCTGTAGAAGAGTCAATGTATTGAGAAAACCGCTTCAAGATGTTAACAAAAATTAACCCAGAAGTAGCTAAACAATTACTCCAAGAAGCGCAAAATGATGTCAGTATCCGGTGGCAAATGTATCAATATTTAGCAGCGCGATAAATTGCAAATGCGACTCAACAACCAGCTAGTTCATCTGCGAAGGGTATAGGAGTGAGAGGTAGTTACTAATTCATAATTAAAAACTCAATGACAACTTACGAACTAAAAATTAGTAATTATTTTGAGAAATTTTATTTATTCGTAAATCTGATTAAATAACAGGAAAGATATTCATAATGGACTTAAAAACTAGTTATATGGGGATACAGTTGCGATCGCCACTTGTGCCGTCAGCATCTCCCCTGACAGGAGAAATTGATAACATTATATGGATAGAAGATGCTGGTGCAGGCGCGATCGTACTTCCTTCGCTGTTTGAAGAACAGTTAAGCATGGAAAGTTACGAACTGCATCATCATCTGACCTATGGTACAGAAAGCTTTCCTGCCTCTTTAACCTATTTCCCTGAACCAGAAAACTTCCGTCTAGGCCCTGACGAATATCTGGAGTTGATTTACAAAGCCAAACAAAAGGTGAAAATTCCCATTGTCGCCAGCCTCAACGGTTCTTCACTAGATGGCTGGACTGACTACGCCAGAATGATTGAGCAAGCTGGTGCAGCAGCACTGGAATTAAATATTTATTCTGTACATACTGATCCACAACTGACAAGCGAGCAGATAGAGCAGAGCTATATCAATATGTTAAAGGTAGTCAAAGCTGCCATATCCATTCCTGTAGGAGTTAAGCTCAGTCCTTATTTTACCAATATGGCAAACATGGTAAAGCGTTTCGATGATGCTGGGGCTGATGCCTTGGTGTTATTTAACCGCTTTTACCAGCCAGATATTAACCTAGAAACCCTAGAAGTTCAACCCCACGTGCTTTTAAGCACCCCCCAAGCCATGCGTTTACCCCTGCGCTGGATTGCCATTCTTTATGGTCGTATCAATGCTGATTTAGCTGCTACCAGTGGTATTCATACTGCCCATGATGTTTTAAAGATGCTCATGGCTGGCGCAAACGTCACCATGCTGTGTTCTGTTTTATTACGACATGGTATCAACCATATTCGATGTATAGAACAGGAAATGCGCGAATGGATGGAACAACACGAATATGAATCTGTACAACAGCTTCAAGGCAGCATGAGCCAGAAAAACTGTCCTAACCCCAGTGCCTTTGAACGCGCTCAGTATATGCGAGCCTTGCAAACTTACAAACCAGAATGGGGCAGAATTTACGAACCTTCTCATTATCACGGCTAGGGAACTAGGAATTTTAGATTTTAGATTTTAGATTTTGGATTGAATAATCTAAAATTCACTCATTGCAAATCCAAAATTGAAAGACTGGGGACTGGGGACTGGAGGTAGACAAGGTAGATTTTTTCAGAATGCCCAATGCCCATCTGAATATTACGAATAGGGAGTAGGGAGTTTTGTCCACCCCATAAGATGGATAATTTATTTCTGGGAAACCCCTAAAATCGCAATATTTGTAACAGTATTTGCCACTTGAGATTATAGCTACCAAAATAGTATGCACAAACCGCGCGTCTGAATACGGGAGTTATTATTGTATGAGTGATACTAAGCACAATTCACCACGTCGTCGCCGTTCCTGGGCAGAACCATACAAAATCAAGGTGGTTGAACCATTAAAAATGACCTCTTGCGCTGAACGTGAGCAGGCGATCGCCGAAGCTGGGTACAATACTTTTTTATTACGTTCCGAAGATGTCTACATAGACTTACTTACAGATAGTGGTACATCTGCCATGAGTGACTCCCAGTGGGCGGGGATGATGATGGGGGATGAAGCCTACGCGGGGAGTAAAAACTTTTATCACTTAGAAGCAAATATCCAGAAATATTACGGTTATCGCTATATTGTCCCCACCCACCAAGGACGGGGTGCAGAAAATATTCTGTCGCAAATTCTGATTAAACCAGGTGACTACATCCCCGGCAATATGTATTTCACCACGACTAAGCTACATCAAGAGTTAGCCGGCGGTACATTTATTGATGTGATTATTGATGAAGCCCATGATGCTAAATCATTGCATCCCTTCAAGGGCAATATTGACCTAGAAAAGCTCACAGATTTAATTCGCCAAGTTGGTGCGGGACGCATTCCTTACATTAGTGTGGCGGGGACTGTGAACATGGCTGGCGGACAGCCAATTTCTATGGCTAATATGCGGGAAGTGTTCCAAATAGCTCAAAATCATGGCATTAGAGTAATTTTAGATGCTACCCGCGCTGTAGAAAATGCGTATTTTATCCAACAGCGAGAACCGGATTATCGTCATCAAGCGATCGCTACTATCTTACGGGAATTCTGCTCTTACACTGACGGTTGCACAATGAGCGGGAAAAAAGATTCCCTAGTCAATATCGGCGGTTGGCTAGCACTAAACGATCCTGATACTTACGAAGAAGCCCGTAATCGCGTAGTCATCTATGAAGGCTTACATACTTATGGCGGTATGGCTGGACGCGATATGGAAGCAATGGCGCGGGGGATTGAAGAATCAGTCCAAGATGATCATATCCGCGCCCGTGTGGGACAAGTTGAATATCTCGGTCAGAAACTCATAGATTGGAACATTCCCATTGTGATGCCCATTGGTGGTCACGCCATTTATTTAGATGCCAAACGCTTTTTACCCCACATCCCCCAAGACCAATTTCCCGCCCAACGCCTAGCAGCAGAATTATATGTAGAAGCTGGAATCCGGTCTATGGAACGGGGTATTGTTTCCGCCGGCCGCAACAAAGATACAAGCGACCATTATTATCCAGATTTAGAATTGGTGCGTTTGACGATTCCGCGCCGTGTTTATACTCAAGCCCACATGGATTTAACAGCTGAAGCCGTTGATGAAGTATATTACAATCGCGATCGCCTGGGTGGAATGCAGATGATTTACGAACCTAAATATCTCCGCTTCTTTCAAGCCCGCTTTGAACTGCTGTAATCTGATTTTAGCTGCATGGAATCTATAATTGTGGGGGCGCAAGAATTTGCTCCCCTACGAAAAATGCACCTTACTCATTTAATTGTTAAAAATAAATACATCAAAAAATACATTTATCTACATAACAAAGTTTAATGTTGAACCTCTTGCTTTCCTCAATTTAGACTGTAATGATTACTATATGAATTCTGAAAATCCAGTAACATTTTTATACTTGAGTTAAAAAAATTAAATATCTTGCGTGCATCATTAATTCTTGATGGCGATCGCTTGTAGTTTCAGAATAATGCTGTTAATAAAATATAGTTTTGTAAACTTTTTATAGCGTTTATACAACTATTTCTCAGTATTATCTGAGCAAAAAAGAATTAGAGCAACTTAAATCCAACTACCCTCATGTGCCATCAAAGCTCTACTGGTAGTGCTTAACTAACCGATAGTAGCTATAAGTATAAATGCTCTGCTTTGGAACTTTTAGTTTAACTGTCAGTCTTCTAAATGTGGCAGAAATATTTAAGTAAAATTCCGCAATTGCCACCAGGACAATTGAATGTATATCATGGCATCTTTAACAAGAAAATCAGTATCTGGCAGTGTTTTTCCCCAGCGATAAGTATTGCCAAACAGTTTTTATACTACTTTGTTCCTCACTATGGCTGATAAACACGACAAAATTAAATTTCCTCTTTGGCAGTACCTCAACCAACCGTTATTTAGCCGTGATTCTAGATTAGAACTCAATCCCCGTCGTTTTGCTTATAGCTGGCGCATTGGACTTTTAGAACGTTGCTGGTATAGAGAATGTGATGCTAAAGGGCCACAACAGCATTAGATTTTCAAAATCACCTACACTAACTACATATTGCAAACTAAGCCTCGTCTATAGAACGTGGCTTTTTGCATTTTCAGGCGTTAGGGGATAGGGGTGTAAGGGTTTATGGGGTGTAGAGGCAGAAGAACTCATGATTAATGTAACTCTTAATACACTAGATGCGGAAGTGAAATTTTCGTAAACACGTTACCCTGGGATGCTGTTGGTGACAAAATCATTCTCCCCAGAGATTTGTGCTTTAAAATTGCATAGTACTAAGAGCCAGGATGCTTGGCATCAGTAATTTCTTTCATTTTTAATTTTTAATTACTTCGTATGTCCTTTGTACCTTTACATATTCACAGTGACTACAGTCTGCTTGATGGTGCAAGTCAGCTACCATATTTGATTGATCGCGCGATCGCACTGGGGATGAAAGCGATCGCCATCACTGATCATGGTGTGATGTATGGTGCTGTCGAACTTCTGAAAGTCTGCCGCAGTCAGAATATTAAGCCAATTATTGGCAACGAGATGTATATCATTAACGGCGATATCGAAAAGCAGGAACGCCGTCCTAAATATCATCAAGTTGTGTTAGCTAAAAATAATAAAGGTTACAAAAACTTAGTTAAACTAACTACAATTTCTCACCTTAACGGTGTACAAGGCAAAGGTATTTTTTCTCGCCCTTGTATTAACAAAGAATTATTAAAACAATATCGTGAAGGGTTAATAGTTACTAGTGCGTGCTTAGGTGGAGAAATTCCTCAAGCAATCATGAGTGGTAGACCAGATGCAGCCAGGAAAGTAGCTCAGTGGTATAAAGATGTATTTGGGGATGATTTTTATTTAGAAATTCAAGACCACGGCTCGCAAGAAGACCGCATTGTTAACGTCGAAATTGTCAAAATAGCCAGAGAATTAAATATAAAATTTATTGCTACCAATGACTCTCATTTTATTTCTTGTTTTGACGTAGAAGCACACGATGCTTTGCTGTGTATTCAAACAGCCAAGCTGATTAGTGAAGAGAATCGGATGCGTTATAGCGGCACAGAGTATCTGAAATCTGCGGAGGAGATGCAGATACTATTTCGTGACCACTTACCAGATGATATCATTGCGGAAGCGATCGCCACAACTGAAGAAGTTGCAGATAAAGTCGAGCCTTACCAAATTATGGGTGAGCCGCGTATTCCTAATTATCCCATTCCGGCTGGTCACACTCCTGATACTTACGTTGAAGAAGTTTCTTGGCAAGGACTATTAGAAAGATTAAATCGCAAATCCCGCAGCGAAGTTGATCAAGTCTACAAAGAAAGACTGGAATATGAACTAAAAATGTTGCAACAGATGGGTTTCTCCACATACTTTTTAGTTGTGTGGGACTACATCAAATTTGCTAAAGATAATAATATTCCCGTGGGGCCTGGACGTGGTTCAGCCGCAGGTTCACTAGTCGCCTATACAATGGGAATTACTAATATTGACCCAGTGCATCACGGCTTACTATTTGAGCGTTTTTTGAATCCAGAACGTAAATCAATGCCTGATATTGATACAGATTTCTGTATTGAACAACGGGATAAAGTGATTGATTATGTAACTGATAAATACGGTAAAGATAAAGTCGCGCAAATTATCACCTTTAACCGTTTAACTTCTAAAGCAGTATTAAAAGATGTCGCCAGAGTATTAAATATTCCCTATGGGGAATCCGACAAAATGGCGAAACTTATTCCGGTGGTGCGGGGTAAACCAACTAAACTCAAAGTGATGATTTCTGATGCTACCCCAGCACCAGAGTTTAAAGAAAAATATGATAATGACCCCATTGTGCGCCGTTGGCTGGATATGGCGATGCGAATTGAAGGGACGAACAAAACCTTTGGAGTTCACGCCGCCGGGGTAGTAATTTCTGCCGACCCATTAGATGAAATAGTCCCACTGCAAAGAAATAATGACGGGTCTGTAATTACGCAATATTTCATGGAAGACCTGGAATCAATGGGTTTGTTGAAAATGGACTTTTTAGGTCTAAGAAACTTAACCATGATTCAAAAAACCATTGATTTAATTGAAGAAAATCATGGTTTTACAGTTGACCCCTATGAAATTACCAATCAAGAACGCAAAGCCCAAAAAATATTAGCTAAAGGTGAGCATAAAACTCTGCCTAAAGATGTGCAAAAAACCTATGAATTATTAGAATCAGGGGAATTAGAAGGAATATTTCAGTTAGAATCTTCAGGGATGAAGCAGATAGTCCGAGATTTGAAACCTTCCAATATTGAAGATATTTCTTCCATCTTGGCACTATATCGACCAGGCCCCTTAGATGCAGGATTAATTCCTAAATTTATTAACCGTAAACATGGCAGAGAAAATATTGATTATGACAGCCAGATTTTAGAACCCATATTAAATGAAACCTATGGCATCATGGTCTATCAAGAGCAAATCATGAAAATTGCTCAAGATATGGCTGGCTATTCTTTAGGACAAGCCGACTTGCTGCGCCGTGCTATGGGTAAAAAGAAAGTTTCTGAGATGCAGAAGCAGCAAGAAAAATTTATTGATGGGTCAACTAAAAACGGCGTGAAAAAGCAAGTAGCCGAACAGCTATTTGAAGATATGTTAAAATTCGCCGAATATTGTTTAAGTTATGAAACGGAAATTTTAACAGTTGAATATGGCTTTTTACCTATTGGTAAAATTGTAGAAAAACAAATTGAATGTACAGTATATACTGTTGATAGTAATGGCACTGTTTACACTCAACCCATTGCTCAGTGGCATAATCGTGGTCAACAAGAAGTGTTTGAATATTGCTTAGAAGATGGGTCAATTATTCGGGCGACAAAAGACCATAAATTTATGACTACAGATGGTCAAATGTTACCGATTGACGAAATATTTGCACGAGAATTAGATTTATTACAAGTTAAGCAAGCAAATGTATTTGCTCAATCTTAAGGGTGTAGTAAACATTAAATTATAGTGGCGTGGCAAGGCTAACTTAGCTTGAATTGTTGACGGTGCGTTGCGCTGTGCGACAACACACCCTACATTAAAATTTCTTAACATACTTTGAAATATGAAAACTGACTTACTTACTATATAAAGTATGTTTAAAAAACTTCCTTAATCTATAAAATAATTTCTAACTTTTGTTAGATGAATAACTAGCTTTTTACCTCTAATTTTAAATAGTGAATGGCAGCTAAATGGGCGATGTAAGCAATATGCTTTTACTGAATGTCATCCCTAGTTAAGCTTATTAACTAAGCAATACATTTCTGCCAACTTGAAAATTATTCACCTTTAATTAATGGAGTGTAACGATGAAGAATTTATTTACTAAGGCAATTAATTTGATCAAAGTTATATCTCAAACCTTTGAATTTAAGCGGTTTTTTGCTATTGCCTTAGTTGGTTTTTTAGTGCTAACAACAAGCTTAAATTCTAACATTGATACTGGACGTAGCCGCGATACTGTCATTAGAAGACTAGACAAAGTTGTACATCAGGATGATGCTGATAGACCCAAAACCACAGGAGAATGGAATAAAGAAGCGCGTCAAACGGAAGATGCTCCTGGTGAAAGAGCTAAAAGAATTGCTAAAGAATCTGGCGAAGCTTTAAAGCAATGGGGTTCTGTGTACCCAGATACAGCTAAGAGAAGTGCTAACGAACTCCAAGACAATAATAGATAGGTAAAAACTATCTTGTATTCAACAGAAGTAAATAATTAAAGGTTTGTAGTAAGGGCTTTAGTCCTTCTTTTCAGAAGAATTTCCTTACTACGAACTCGATTACAATAACTTTACATTAATTAAGTTAGTTAGGTTTATTAACGCCGACTTACTCATTTTCTTTTAGGAATAACATTCCTCATACCACTTTTTACACCAACACTATCACCTTGGTAACGAGGAATGATATGAATACTAGTGTGCATAATATTTTGCCCTCCAGCGCGATTGATGTTCATCCCTACATTAAAACCATCGGGTGTGAATTCAGCTTTAATAATTTCTTGGACTTTATTCACCATTAACCAACACGCAGATTGCTCTGGAAATGGTAACTCAAAATAATTACTCACATGACGCTTAGGAATTACTAAAACGTGTCCTTTGCTGATAGGATAAGCATCAAAAATTGCATAGGCTGTTGCTGATTCAGTTAATAAATTTAGATTTTTACGTGGATTGCAAAATATACAATAATTATCTGAATGTCGCTGATGATTGTAATGAATATATTCATATAATTCCCGCATTTCATCCAGATAAATGGAATTGAAGGGAAGTTTTACAATACATTGATATGTAGGCTTTTTATGGACATAATGCTCTCTAAAACCTTCTTTTTTCAGATCCCGTCTAACAGCATAATAAGCTTTACCTCCTGGTTTTAATAAATGGGCTATTTCCATCATCGCATTCGCTTGTTCTTCAGGAGATAAAACATTTAAAACATAAAAGCAAATTATCGTATCAAATTTATTGTGAGGGTATTGGGGAAAATAGTAAGGGTCATAGCCTGTAATATCAAGGCCTTTTTGTCGTAATAATTTAACATCATTACCAAAGCCACAACCAAAATCTAATATTTTGCCTTGTAGTAGATTTTGATTTAATAACAACTGTGCAGGGAATGACAGGTAGTTTCTTTCAATTGCCGTAAGATGGCTGAATTGATTCTTTTGCTGCTTCATGCAATTTGGTGTTGATTTTCCCTGCTTTTAATTAGCGATCGCGTACTTGCTGCCACAGGGAGTCTATAATTAATTATTCCCTGATAGCATTAGGCGATCGCATCAGGGTCAACACCTAGCTCACGCAACTTAGCAGCTAATCTATCCGCACGTTGACGTTCTTGCTCTGCTTGCTCGCCGCTCCACAATAATAAATTTCCTGCTCCATCCCACCACCGTAGCCAATTTATAGTTTGGCAAAGTCTTTCACCTTGCCAAATTCCCAGAAATAACTCCAACTCAGGAATCCAAAAATACCCGTTAGTATCTGGTGGCTGCAAAACATATTTTTCATCCTGCAAGCACCGTACTTCTAAAATCAGTTCGTAGGGGTCGTAGGTGACGTAGGTGGGAACTTGGAGAATCTTTTCATAAAAATAGAGTTTACCGTATGGGGGACTGGAGCGTACTGATAGTTCTCCATTCTCCGTATCTGAGAGAAATTCCATCACCACAGACACAGCCGCGCCTTCTAAATGGGGTGTGTAACTACGACGAATTACATCAGTTGCTACAGGTTGTACTTGCGGTACGTAAAACCAATCAGGTGCTTTGACAACGATTTTTTTATTAACTGTCGCTACTAGTCCGAAATTAGAGCCGATGAGCATTTCGGGTTGAATGCGTCCGTTAGAACCTAAAGCATCTGTCAGTGCTGCTGCAAGAGGCGGTTGCTGAATATTTTCCACAGGGTCGTCAGGTAAAATAAAATCACTTGGGAGTGCTTCCCAGGAGACATTTAATTCTTTTTGGGTGGGGCTGATTTGTAAAACCATAAATATATTCTCAAGAAATGAGACAAGGGAGACGATGCCCAATACTTTAATATTATGGAAACTTTCGCTCGCGTACTTCTATAGCGTAATCTTGCACAGCTTTGGTGATTGTTTCCCGCAAATTTGTATAAACTTTAGCGAATGGTGGTTGTTTTTCTGATAATCCCAGGATATCTGAAGTGACTAAAACTTGACCATCACAATGAGAACCTGCACCAATACCAATTGTAGGAATGGTAAGTTTTTGTGTAATCTGCATTGCTAAATCTGCGGGTATATGCTCTAAAACGATCGCAAATACACCCGCTTGCTCCAGTGCGATCGCTTCGTGTAAAATTCTCTCGGCTGTTTCCTCAGTCTTCCCCTGTTGTCGCAAACCCAACTGATGTACTGACTGCGGTGTCAAACCTACATGACCCATCACCGGAATTCCCGCCTGCACCAACCGCGTCACCGTCTCCACCATTGCGGGATAACCACCTTCTAGTTTGACGGCTTGCGCTCCTGTTTCCTTTAATACCAGCCCAGCCGAGCGGATTGCTTGTTGGATACTTTCTTGATAGGTCAAAAACGGCAAATCCACCACCACCAAAGCACGTTTTACCCCCCGACATACAGCTTTGGCATGGTGCAACATTTCTTCTAGGGTAATTGGCAGCGTATTTTTGTACCCCAGAACCGCCGCCATCGAGTCTCCCACCAGGATTAAGTCTACACCAGCTGCATCGAGAATATGAGCGATCGCGTAATCCCAAGCAGTCAACGCCACAATTGCGCGTCCCTGTTGTTTGAATTGAATTAATTGTTGCGTAGTAATTGCCATAGAGGTTACAGGTGACAGGTTACAGGTTGTAGGTTACAGGAGAAAACTGTCACCAGTCATCTATCACCTGTTTCCTCATTTCACAGCACGACTGAAAGCTAGATGAGGTGTTGCACTCTTCATTGTGGGCATTAACCAAGCTAGACCTTCAGTAGTGCCAATCCATAATTTATTGGCAACGTCGGGTACAATCGTCAGCACTCGACTAGACGGAAGTCCGGCTACTTCATCTAACACCGCGCCTGTATTTGGATTTAATCGTAACAAACCATTGTGAGTCCCTACCCACACACTACCATCTTTAGCAAAACGAACTGCTGTCACATTCTTGCCTCGCAATCGAGCTACAGAACGTAACACTATTCCAGTTTTGGGATTAATTACTAGTAAATTATTAGGCATTCCCGCCCAAATTAACCCTTCTGGACTAATAGCTAAAGCTTGTACTGTCGTACCGGGTAAATCATTGATTCGCTTCATAATCAACGCACTGGCGGTATTAACTCGTACTAAACCATCTAAAGTCCCAACCCACAGTTGACCTTCCGCATCTAAAGTCAGAGTATTGGCACTCACACCAGGCAAATTCTTGACTGTGGTCATAATTAAACCTTGGTCGGGACTAATTAAAGCTAAACCGTTGTCAGTTCCAGTCCACAAATAACCTCGCCTGTCAATAAGCAATGACAAAACCCGTTTAGAAGGCAAAAATAAATTCTGGGCTGTAATTTCATTGGTGCGCGGTTCTACGCGTATCAAACCTTCATAACTGCCTACCCACAACCGACCTACTTTGTCTTGTGCTAAAGCACCAATGGCAGTATTAGGTAGACTAACACGCGCCAAAATTTTCCCCGTTTTAGAGTCAACGCGAGATAATCCCCGCCAAGAACCCACCCAAAGATTACCTGCAAAATCTGCTAGTAAGTTACTAACACGATAATCAGTTTCTACTGAACGCTCTTCCAACTCCCGTTCATCTGGTAAGGGGGCTACTCTTGATGGTGGCGCAGTTGCAGGATAAGAAGGGGCTAAATCTGACGGATTAACAGAATTAACCTTAGAGGTTGTTTGTGCCTTGACTGAAATATTTGGCACAACCATTAACCCCAACAATATTGAAGTAATCAGTAAACTAGTCTGCTTGTGAAATAATACCACGGCGAAATTCCCTTTAGAGACAATACCTATAGCCATTGCCTAAACTGGCTAGCTAACAATTGATCTCAGTTTTCCCGCAGTTGGTAGTTTTTAAACAGGTAGAACGGAGAAGCGAGGGGAGAAACAATTCAAAATTCAAAATACTCATTCGGCGTTCGCGATAGCGTTGCGTAGCAAAGCAAGCTACAAAATTCAATCAACACAGGCTAAACGCCGCGCTACCGCTAACAGCACTCTCTACAACTAAAGAATACTTTTGTAAAGTCATTGTAACAAAATGTTTAAAAATTTATGTAATAACAAATTCAAATCAATAAGTTAAAAACTTTCAAAGTTTAACTTATGCAATTTCTTGATATATTGTGAGACAAGTTACAAATTACGCGGTGTGCAATTTTGATCTTTCGCTCATCACTCTACTGGATTTTGCGTCAAGCAAATTCTCTCCTGTTCAATGTTTCCCGTAAATCAGGAAGACATCAGGAAAGTATGGGCGGAAAATCGTGAAAAATAGCCCAATTTCCTAAATAATCTGGAATTCAGGGATATAAGTCATACTTTCTGCCTAGCGCGAAGGTAGCGATTAGCAAAAGAATTTTCCTGTTTTTCTCCTTGCTGATAGTCAGGTAGAGCGAACGTGAGAAAAATTTACACAAAACGTGATTTGATAAATAAAAAGAGTGACATCTTGGAAGGATAAATATGTCGTACGCTCAAACGAAAACTCAGGCTAAATCTGGGTATCAAGCCGGGGTTAAAGATTACAGACTAACTTATTACACACCTGATTACACACCTAAAGATACAGATATTCTTGCTGCTTTCCGGATGACTCCCCAACCCGGAGTTCCACCAGAAGAAGCAGGTGCTGCTGTAGCTGCTGAGTCTTCCACTGGTACTTGGACCACTGTATGGACAGACTTACTTACCGACCTAGATCGCTACAAAGGTCGTTGCTACGACATCGAACCAGTTGCAGGCGAAGACAACCAATACATCGCTTACGTTGCTTATCCTCTAGATTTGTTTGAGGAAGGCTCTGTCACCAATATGTTGACCTCGATTGTAGGTAACGTATTTGGTTTTAAAGCTTTGCGCGCATTGCGTTTAGAAGACTTACGGATTCCCGTAGCATACTTGAAGACTTTCCAAGGTCCTCCTCACGGTATCCAAGTTGAGCGTGACAAATTAAACAAATACGGTCGTCCTTTGTTGGGTTGTACAATCAAACCCAAACTAGGTTTGTCTGCTAAGAACTACGGTCGTGCTGTATACGAATGTTTACGTGGTGGTTTGGACTTCACCAAAGATGACGAAAACATTAACTCTGCACCTTTCCAACGTTGGCGCGATCGCTTCTTGTTTGTAGCAGAAGCCATCCACAAAGCACAAGCAGAAACCGGCGAAATCAAGGGTCACTACTTGAACGTCACCGCACCTACCTGCGAACAAATGTTGGAACGGGCTGAGTACGCTAAAGAACTCAAAATGCCCATCGTCATGCATGACTACCTGACCGCAGGTTTCACAGCTAACACCACCTTGGCTCATTGGTGTCGTAAGAACGGTATTTTGCTGCACATTCACCGGGCGATGCACGCCGTTATTGACCGTCAAAAGAACCACGGTATTCACTTCCGTGTATTGGCTAAAACCCTGCGGATGTCTGGTGGTGACCACATTCACACCGGTACAGTTGTTGGTAAATTGGAAGGCGAACGCGGCATCACAATGGGCTTCGTTGACCTGTTGCGTGAAAACTACGTTGAGCAAGACAAGTCTCGCGGTATCTACTTCACCCAAGATTGGGCTTCTATGCCTGGTGTAATGGCAGTTGCTTCCGGTGGTATCCACGTATGGCATATGCCCGCGTTGGTAGAAATCTTCGGTGATGACTCCGTACTACAATTTGGTGGTGGTACACTTGGTCACCCCTGGGGTAACGCTCCTGGTGCAACTGCTAACCGCGTAGCTCTGGAAGCTTGTATCCAAGCTCGTAACGAAGGACGTAACATGGCTCGTGAAGGTAACGACATTATCCGCGAAGCGGCTAAGTGGTCTCCAGAACTAGCCGTTGCTTGTGAACTGTGGAAAGAAATCAAGTTCGAGTTTGAGGCAATGGATACCGTCTGATAAAGCCTGAAGGTGTAAGGATGAAGGTTAAACAAAAATCTCTTCATCCTTTGTACTTCATACTTTAGAGGGGCTGGGTCAAGCATGGATCTCAAGCAAATTGCGAAAGACACAGCCAAGACTCTCCAAAGTTACCTGACTTATCAGGCACTAAGGACGGTTCTGGCACAGCTGAGCGAAACTAATCCTCCGTTGGCATATTGGCTGCAAAACTTCTCCGCAGGTAAAATTCAGGACGGAGAAGCATACATTGAGCAGCTTTTTCGTGAGCAGCCAGATTTAGCATTACGAATTATGACTGTCAGAGAACACATTGCCGAGGAAGTTACAGAATTTTTACCTGAAATGGTTCTGACTGGCATTCAAAAAGCCAACATAGAAAAACGTCGCCAGCATCTAGAGCGGATTACAAGCATAGACACATACCAACCCAGTCCACCAGCAGAACAGCCAACCAACTCAGATACGAACTTGGATAACTTATCCAGTTAGTTGGTCAACGTACTACAAAAATCCCACCCCATTATCAACAGCCATGCAAACTTTACCAAAAGAGCGTCGTTACGAAACCCTTTCTTATCTTCCCCCCCTCAGCGATGCTCAAATCGCCAAACAGGTTCAGTACATCCTCACTCAAGGTTACATCCCAGCAGTTGAGTTTAACGAAACTTCTGAACCTACCGAACTTTTCTGGACAATGTGGAAATTGCCTTTGTTCGGTGCTAAATCCACTCAAGAAGTTCTGGGTGAAGTACAAGCTTGTCGTTCTCAATATGGTAACTGCTACGTTCGTGTTGTAGGTTTTGACAACATCAAGCAGTGTCAAGTTCTCAGCTTCATTGTTCACAAACCCAGCAGATACTAAACAAGGTAAAAAGGTAAAACTTTTAATACCTTTGTTTTTGTTAACGCAATTTAGATAAGAGAGGTAAGATTAAATGCCTCTCTTTTTTATTGTTCGTAGTAAGGACTTTAGTCCTTAGAAAAATCAGGACTAAAGTCCTTACTACAAACTTGCTTTTAAACTTGACTCACTAGCACTAGTAAAGATGTTGCAATGCAACGTCTCTACAGTTTCACAACACCATAAAATTTTATTCATGAATTTAAAACATATATCACAAATCAGAATTTGCTTTCTGGGCGAATCATTTGTTAATGGCACAGGTGATCCAGAATGCTTGGGTTGGACAGGTAGAATATGTGTAAATGCTAGTAAAAAAGGTCATGATATCACCTACTATAATTTAGGCGTAAGGAGGGAAACGAGTACAAAACTGAGACATCGTTGGTTCAGAGAAGTTTCGTATCGTTTACCCAAAGAATACGATGGTAGGGTAGTATTTTCCTTTGGAGCAAACGACACAACTATCGAAAAAGGTCAACCTCGTGTTGATATCACAGAATCATTGGAAAATATCCATAGCATTTTGAGTGAAGCTAAACAGTTATATCCTGTTTTAATGATTAGCACTGCACCGTGTGGCGATGAGAAACAAAATCAAAGAATTGCTAATTTATCTGAAGAATTTGCAGTAATTTGTCATGAATTAAATGTTCCTTATCTTAACGTTTTTCCCATATTGAATAAGTCCAATATTTGGTTAAAAGAAGCCAGAAATTATGATGGCGCACATCCTAGAGCCGAAGGTTATAGAGAATTTGCCCAAATTGTTGACAATTGGGATGCGTGGATAAATTGGTTTAGATAAAAATTGCCTATACTAGATGCAGCGACACTCATTTGAGGAATCGGCTAATGACATCATCGGTAGAAAAAAGCTTGGGTAAAAGTATATTCCATCCTTAGAAAGTGGAGACAAGCTCACTCGCCACGAATTTGAGCATCGATAAACTTCAAGTAGAAATTCAGCACAGTATCCACACCTGACTTTACTATTCAAAGGCAAAAATCATGACACAAATTACTTTAGCTGAAGCATCTCAACATTTGTCAGACTTGATTGATGCAGCACTTGAGGGTGAAGAAATTATCATCATTAAAGATAATAAACCTGTTGTAAAATTAACTCCTGTATTGCCAATTAAACGCCGTCTTAAATTTAGTCGTGCTAAGGGAATAGTTACAATATCTGATGATTTTGATGAACCACTAGAAGATTTTAAGGAGTATATGGAATGAGACAACTACTGGACACCCATACGTTTATTTGGTTTATTATGGGTGATCCTAGAATAACTGGTAATGTGCGATCGCAAATTGAAATGAATGAAAATATCTTAAGCATTATCAGTGTTTGGGAAATCGCAATCAAACACCGTATTGGTAAACTCAACTTAAATTCGAGTTTTGCTGATTTTGTCGAACAGCAAATAATTATGACTGATATTCAATTAACTACTATCAAAATTGATCATGTTTTAGCTGTTTCCCAACTACCTTTACATCATCGTGACCCCTTTGACAGAATGTTGATTGCACAAGCTATCGCAGAAAATATACATATTCTCAGTGCGGATGCAATTTTTGATACCTATCCTATACAACGATTATGGTAGAACTTTTTAAAGTATACCGAAAGACAAATAAACATTAGACACCAAAAAAACTTAGCATTAATTTTAATAAATATTAACCAGGGATAAATTTGTGGCTTATTATATTGCTCCGCGCTTTCTAGACAAACTTGCTGTTCACATCACCAAGAATTTCTTGAATATTCCTGGTATTAGAGTACCGTTGATTTTAGGAATTCACGGACGCAAAGGCGAAGGAAAAACCTTTCAATGTGAGTTAGCTTTTGAAAAGATGGGTATAGAAGTCACACTCATATCTGGCGGTGAATTGGAAAGTCCAGATGCGGGAGATCCAGCACGGTTAATCCGCCTACGCTATCGGGAAACAGCCGAACTCATCAAAGTACGCGGTAAAATGTGCGTACTGATGATTAATGATTTAGATGCAGGTGCGGGACGCTTTGACGAAGGGACTCAATACACTGTAAATACTCAGTTGGTGAATGCCACACTGATGAATATTGCTGATAATCCTACAGATGTGCAGTTACCTGGAAGCTATGACTCGAACCCGATAAGACGCGTCCCCATTATTGTTACAGGTAATGATTTTTCCACACTCTATGCGCCATTAATTCGGGATGGACGAATGGAGAAGTTTTATTGGGATCCTAACCGTGATGACAAAGTGGGGATTGTTGGCGGGATTTTTGCCGAAGATGGAATCTCACCCAGGGAAATTGAACAACTAGTTGATACATTTCCCAATCAATCCATTGATTTCTATAGTGCATTGCGATCGCGTATTTACGATGAACAAATCCGTGAATTTATCCATCAAATAGGGTATGAGAGTATATCTTCACGTGTCGTGAATAGCTTAGAAGGCCCACCAGCATTTAAAAAGCCCAATTTTAACCTCTCTCACTTAATCGAGTCCGGGAAATTCATCGTGGGTGAACAACAACGAGTAGAAACTTCCCAGTTAGTGGATGAATACAATCGTCTGAATCGAGGTAGAGGTTATCAACCCGCACCACCACCTGAAGTTACACCAAAGAGTCAGCCTTCACCTAATGGTTCGCCAAAACACCAGAGTGCTAGTAGTACCCACTTGAGTTTAGAGACACAAGAACAAATCCGGCAAATTTTATCTCAAGGTCATCAAATTAATTTTGAACACGTAGATGAACGCCGCTTCCGCACTGGTTCTTGGCAGAGTTGCGGTACTATTCACATTGATGCTGAATCTGACGCTATCTCCGCTTTGGAAACTTTTTTAGCTGAATATAACGGTGAATACGTGCGTTTGGTCGGAATTGACCCCAAAGCCAAGCGGCGGGTAGTAGAGACAATTATTCAACGACCGAATGGGAAAAATTAGGTGACAGGTGATAGGTGATAGGTGATAGGTGACAGGTGACAGGTGACAGGGGACAGGTGGATTAATACTTTTGACTTTTGACTTTTGAATTCCCCCAAAGGGGGTTGACTTCTCTGCTTCTTTCTTACCAAAAGCGATCGCTTTTCTATCATCAGCTATCCTAAGTCAGACTATCAGCATATTTAATCACGGGATCGCTTGCCGTATTGTTCACATTTTGTTACAAAAGTACAAAGAACTTCTAGAGACCCACAACCAAATGTTCGGCGGACTAACTGGTTTACAAGATCCTAAAGGCACTGATTGGGGCGAAAAAATGCTCAACACGGTCGCCAGCCAAACGATTCGCCACTTATTCACCCAAAGCGAGTCGGTAGAAGTCCTTGTGCGCTGCTATCCCTCCAGCAAACTGTTGCAAGGCAGCATTGATAGTTTCAAAATGAGTGGACGTGGCTTGGTTATCCGTAGGGATTTTGCTGTAGAAGAGATGTCTTTTGAAACGGATGCGGTGGCTATTGACTTTAGTGCGGTTTTGAGTGGCAAATTAAATCTCAAGCAACCAACTCAGGCGATCGCTCAAATAGTATTATCGGAAGACGGGATCAACCAAGCTTTTAACGCTGAACTAGTCAAGAAACGCCTAGTTAATCTCTCTGTACCTGCATTAACAGAATTATCCGGTGGTAAGCCAGTATCGTTTACCGAGGTGCAAGTACAGCTATTACCACAAAATTGTCTGCGACTGTCAGCTAAGGCAGATTTAAACAGTGGAGAACTGATCCCACTGCAAATGACTTTAAGCCTTTCTGTAGAAAAGCGTCGGCGGATTGCTTTTAAAGATCCCAAAATTGAGCTTGACCAAGTACCAGAAGCCCAAAAAGAAATATCACAAACACTAAGCCTAGCACTAGCGGAAATTTTAGATAATATGGTCGATTTGGATCGCTTTGACCTAGATGGGGTAAAAATGCGACTCAATCGCTTAGAAACTGAAGGTCAGAGGTTGATTTTTAGTGGCTATGCAGAAATTGAAAGGATTCCGCGTAGTTCGTAGTTCGTAATTCGTAATTCGTAATTCGTAATTCGTAATTCGTAATTCGTAATTCGTAATTCGTA
>NZ_CAWUDL010000018.1:0-86018 GCF_963920945.1 Anabaena sp. CCY 9402-a | reverse complement strand
CCACCTTTTTTGGTTGGAAACTCGCTCTGGGTCTACTTGTGTGTACACCGTAGCCAGCTAGAGGGGAAGGGTTACCACCGTTGGTAACACCGTCATAGTCGATAGAAGTGTTGTAATTTGGAGCTAAATCAGGGTGATTGTATTCAACACCACCCCCTTCAAAAACACCAACTGTAACACCTCGTCCTGTATAGTCATCCCAAACATCAACCACGTTGAGATCAAGACCACGAAGACCAGTGTATTGATCGTAGTTGTAGAGATACCATTGATACTGAAATAAGGGATCAGAAGGAATAGTAGTCATAAGTTTGTCTCTTTAATTGTGAAAATGTTTTGATATTGAAAAGTTAGTCTGATGATCTAGAGATGCTGAATTCTTAATAGCTAATAATTCATTAGCTATTAGTGGCAAATTGCAACCTTCTTAAATTCACAGAATAAAGGAAGTATAAAAATTAGTCATTCAGTTAAATGCTGTCTGAGATGCAAGATTTGGTATTTATCTATGCACCATCATGTATGTAAGATTGCAGAAAACTGTATTGCAATTGATCTCAATCTATGTAAAGTTGCAATTGGCAGCAGTTTCCATGACTACATTTGTCGTAAGATTACGGCGTTACTTATGCGTACAAACTTAAATAATTCAAGTACAAAACTTCCGAAATATAATAAATAAAACTATGATTAATTAATATTATTTCAAGTGCTGGTGGCTCTTAGGACTATTCCTGGGCTTCACTTTTACTAACAAACCTCAGTTTTTGGACAATATTTTCCACAATTTGGGAGTAAACGATTAATACATCGAGTATTATTACTTAAATTGAGCCTAAAATGTCACAATTACAAGCAATTAATTCAAATACTACTCAACATAAATTGCGATGGCACTACCATTTTCCACTTCTCCTATACATCCCATACTATCAGCACTAGAACTACAAGTTAGAGATACATTCCATTGACGAGTAATAGAATTACCAGTTTGCCATGCCATTTGGCGAATGTAAAAATAGTTACCATCAGCGACATTAGCTAGTTGAGTAGGAGTAAGGATCAGAATTAAGCAATCGCGGGTTGAGCATAGCTTAATATTGGCACTAGCATCATTGAAAGCCCCAACGACTGTATAGTCGCAACGATATCTTTCACCTGCGATCGCAATATTACAACTTGATGGGTAAAGAGTTTTGTAGTATCTAAAATCAACAGGTCTTTCCGCTAATGCAGAATTAGCGTTGAGGCTTAATATCCCAACAGATGTCAACAAAGAAGCTACCATTTTTTTCAACATGATTTTTCTCCTCATGAAAATTTATTGGCTTTATGTTAGAACTGACAAAAATGTTGCTGCTCAACTTTGAGCGATACAAAACAGATTAAAAAAATTACAAGAATTATTCCTTCACCATTTATGCTGACTATAATGCAAGCTTCATCACTGATAATTGCTCAATCTTGTAGTTAAATTTGCAGAAAACTGTATTGCAATTCAATTCCTGCAATGATATGGGCTTGAGAAACCTAGCTTTTTTAATAATTATGTAAGTAATAATGCAGAAACCTGCATAATATAGTGATGTACAAAAAAAACTAGATTTTTTGTTACCTAATATGCTTAGTTAAAGCGCATAAATTAGAAATATGAAACAGGGAAATAAATTAAGAGTAATTTATAAGTGAGTCCTTGTATAAACAATAGATTTTTGTTTATGGATAATCTTAGCTCTGATACAAAATTAATTGATATTTGATACTATCCCTATTGAAACTTCAGAGTTCCAATTTTTCTAAGAACCGGGATAGTCAATTTGCAATATAAAATTTCTACTCCCTCTAATTTTTATATTCCATACTCAAGCATGAACCCAGTTATAGATAATCGCGTTAAGCTAGATTATGCCGCTACTATTGTCACCATGTTTTTGGTAATTTAAACCACCAAAAAATGCAGAATGCCAGTAAAAGTGAGCTGATACCTGTGGATAAGTTCGATATATTACCTTTAAAGAAAACTCCCCATGAGTTCCCGCGCATTACTATTAGTAAATCGTCATGCTCGCCAGGGACAAAAACGTCTCTTGGAAGCAATTAATTACCTGCAAACATTGGGCTGGGAATTAATTGAAGAATCTACAGAAAACCCCAAACATTTGGCTCACATCATACACAAATATAAAAATCATGTAGATTTAGTTATCGTCGGTGGTGGTGATGGTACTCTTAATGCCGTAGTAGATGCTTTAGTAGAGACTCAGTTACCTTTGGGAATATTACCTTTAGGAACTGCCAATGATTTAGCGAAGACTTTAGGTATTTCTAACTCTCTACCAGAAGCTTGTAAAACAATAGCCTCTGGAGAATTACGACGCATTGATTTAGGATGGGTCAATGGTAAACACTTTTTTAATGTTGCCAGCTTAGGATTGGGTGTAAAAATTACCCAAAAACTGACCAAAGAATTTAAACGACGCTGGGGAATTTTGGCGTATGCAGTTACAGCATTACAGGTAATTTGGGAATCTCGACCTTTTAGCGCAGAAATTCGGGTGCAAGATAGATGCTTTCGAGTCAAAACAGTGCAAATTGCTGTAGGTAATGGTCGTTATTACGGTGGTGGTATGGCTGTAGTTCACGATGCTAAAATTGACGACCAAAGATTAGACCTTTATAGTTTAGAAATTAAACATTGGTGGCAAATGATTCCTTTGCTACCTGCTATGCGAAACGGGAGACATATTCATCGGCAAAATGTCCGCGCCTTGTCTGGACAAGAAATAGAAGTTTATACACATAAACCACGTCCGATTAATACCGATGGAGAAATTACTACATACACCCCGGCTAAGTTCCGTGTTATTCCTAAAGCTGTAGCTGTTTTCGTTCCGCCAGTTTAGGGAGTGGGGGAAATAAATTCAAAATTAAATAACTATTGACCATTGGTGACAAGTTAAGGCTGACAGTCTTTTGCCAAGAGGCTTTTAGAGAATTATGGAAAAACCTGTTCTTAAACTAGGTAATAAATCTTTAAATACTTTCTCGAATAACTCATTGGGAAATGTCAAAAATCGTTGTGATACTGCTTGTTGACTAACTTTTGTGGCAATACCTCTCGGTTAAGCTTATTTATTGCCAAAATTAGTGGAGGGTAACATGGCTAAAAACCTGAGAACTTCGTGAGTAAAATCATTTTAAGTTTTCTAACCGAGAAGTATTGACTTTTGTGGGATTACACCACAGAAAATCGTCTCTAGCTAATATCCTTGTCAGTTCCCTGACTCCGGCTACGTCTCTCCATAATAAGGTTAGTACCGCAGCCATCATCAATGGTAAATGCAGTATCCTTTCTCTGAGTCCTAATTTTCGATAGTAATTTTCTTGATTTGTAATCGCTGGTGTCAGTAATCTTTCCAATTGCTCGGCTATTACTTCATCTTCCACCATTGATCGCTATTTCTTTTTTGCGTGGTCTCTATTGGTTTTTTGCTTGGTTTTTTTGCTGGTGGTCATGGCTGGTCTCAATCGCTCAATTACTTGTCTAGATTGAGTTTCCCACTATTGTTAACCTCTGCAAATACTAACCTTGACAATTTCCCCTTTTCCTTAACTTGTCACCAATGACTATTGACTAACTTGCTCACTACTGCTGAGGTGAGCGATCGCTTGTCTAATCCAATCTTCTACATAGGCATCTTTTGGTAATCCAATATCTTCACTGACTACGTGTAAGGCGTGGCTGACTTCGTGGGCTGTGTATCCTAGGGCAAATAAAGTCATTTGCACTTCTTCTAGAATACGGGGGGCTGGCCCTTCGGTGGCGACGAAGAAGCCTGCTGATTTGCGCCACTCGATTAATTTAGCTTTCAGTTCCAAACAAATGCGTTCAGCGATTTTTTTACCCACACCAGGGGCTTGAATGAGTATTTGGGTGTTAGCAGCAATGATGGCTTGGACTAAATCTGGTAATTCCAGAGTATCTAACAATGCGATCGCTGAAGCTGCACCTACACCACTCACAGTTAATAAGTGGCGAAATAAATCTCGTTCTGCTGGGGACGCAAAACCGTACAGTAAAGGTACTTCTTCCCGAACTTGGTAATGTGTGAAGATTTGCACTAAATCGCCAGTTGTGGGTAGTTGTTTGGCTAACCGTTGGGGAACTTGCAAGTCATAACCCATCCCGTTGACTTCGAGAGTCAAAATCACTTTATTGCTGTTTTGGTTTTGGATACCGGCGACTATACCTTTGAGATAACTAATCATTATAGGAAACCAAAATACTGTAAACCTTCAAGAATTCCACCTGCACAAGTATCTTGTGCTAGGTAACGATGGTCTGCGGGATAATCGCTGTGCCATTCCAGTAACTCTGGCCGGGCGTTCCCAACTATGATTCCCCGTTCGTTGCCTACGGCAAATAAAGCAATATCATTACCTGAATCACCACAGACAACTGTTTGTTCTGCTGCAAATTTCCACTTTCGACGTAGAAACTGCATTGCCTGACCTTTATCGCTGCTACGCGGCACAATGTCAAGGTCAATACCGCTACTATAAATTAACTTTACATTTACTTCATATTTCTCTAACTCTGACTCAAGTAGTGGTATCACATTAGCGGACACTTCTTGCTGGAGGAAAAAGCTAATTTTAAAGGGACGCTGTTCTGAGTCTGGTTGTGGTACTAACTCAGTAATTTTTTCGGTAATCGATAATACTAGTTCTCGATTCCAACCGACGGAGAGAATTTCTGACCAAGCTGCATCAGGAGTACCACTACCATCCAGATAAATCTCTGTACCCACGGATACAACTAAGCCATCCGGTTCTACAAGATTTTTTTCTTCTTGAAGTTCCTTGTACAAAACAGGCGATCGCCCAGTAGCATAAACTATCTTTGTCCCATATTCTCGGCGATGCTCCGTCAGCATTTGAGTCAGTTGTACAAGGGCTGAGTCATTACCTACAAATGTGTGATCCAAGTCGGTGACAAACAGAAATGGTTTCATTGCTTTCATGATGATTTACTCCAAGTGATATGGTTGCCAAAATACTGAAAAATTTCGTATTCGTTAAGAATATTCGTAAGTTTGGAAGCCACGGCCTTAGAAGGGCCTCCTGGCTTGGGACGAGTGGCTTTTTAAAGTAAGGAAACCCAACACCAATATCTATATCAGGTTGCTGAGATCCGTGTTGGGTTTGTCTGCACGCTACGCGAACGCAAAGCCTCAACCCAAACTACTAGCGGGTCTAGTCTAATTTGTGGGGTTAAGTAATCAATGACCATGATGAATTTTTGGTTTTTCACCGGATTAACCCAATATTTTAAGCTTGCCGCGCTACATACGACTAAAGCAATATTTTAGCCTTGCCCGCTTCTTATGGCGTGACAAGGCTAAAATATTGCTTTAAATTTTTGAGAAAATACGATAGAAAATGCTATAGAGTTTCGATAGGTAAAGGATTCCACACTTCCCCATACTTTTCTTTTAAACTTTGCCAAGCTTCCACTTGTCCTGGTTCATATTCTCCTGGTTTACCCCATTGTAAAAATGCACTCAAAGTAGGTTCTTGCTTTTCATCTAAAAATCGAATGGTGTAAGTTGTAAAATTGCCTCTTTTTGCTGTACCCGTTTCAAACTTTACTTGGGTAATTTTGTCCATATTCAAATGAAATTCAAAGCCTTCAGTGTGCAGATTAGCATATTTACCTTTTGGTAATTCTGCATAAAATAGCTTTTCTATTTTTCCTCTTGCTTCTAACACAGCCGCACTGCTAGTAACAATTAACCGCAGTGTTCCCAATTTTTCACAAGCTTCTAAAAATTCTCTCAAAGTAGTCATAAATGAATCTTTATCCTTGGTTTATTTGCAGTTTTACTAATGACTAATAACCAATAAATATTGCCTATTTATCATGTTGTTCGTAAGCCGAGACAATACGCTGTACTAAAGGATGACGCACGACATCTTTTTGGGTAAATTCCGAAAAAGCGATACCTTCAACGTGCTTTAAAATTTGCAAAGCCACTGTTAAACCAGATTGTTGATTCATCGGTAAATCAGTTTGTGTGGTGTCGCCTGTAATCACCATCCGCGAACGAAAACCCAAACGAGTTAAAACCATTTTCATTTGGGCTGGGGTGGTATTTTGGGCTTCATCTACAATCACAAAAGCATGGTTTAAAGTCCGTCCCCGCATATAAGCTAGTGGAGCAACTTCAATGATTCCCCGTTCTATCAAATTAGCTACTTTTTCTTGATCGATGAATTCATAGATAGCATCATAAAGAGGACGGAGATAGGGGTTAATTTTCTGCTGCAAGTCTCCAGGTAAAAATCCCAGGCGTTCGCCAGCTTCTACCGCCGGACGGGTTAAGATGAGTTTTTCTACTTGGTTAGACAAGAGTGCTTGCACTGCAATGACAACAGCCAAGTATGTCTTACCTGTTCCAGCCGGCCCCGTGCAGAAGGTGAGGTCATGCTTTCGTATATATTCGATGTACTGGCGTTGTTTAAAGGTTTTGGCGCGAACTTCATCACCCCGACGAGTTTTTGCTAGGATATCTCGCTGTAATTCTTGCAATTCTCCTTGGCGGTGGGTATCTAGGGCTTGGCGGGCTGTTAAAATATCGGCACTGGAAATATTATTGCCCTGAACCCAGATATTTTCTAGCGATCGCACTAATTGAGCAGCCAGGTCTTTTTGTGTGTCCGTACCAGAAATATGTAGTTCTTGTCCACGCAATACAAAGTTAGCTCCTGTGTGCCGGGATAAGATTTTCAGATTTTCTTCTCTATCACCAGCTATGGCGATCGCACTCGGAATATTAGGCAGCTGAATTATTAAGGCATCTGCCATAGTTATTTTTTAATGGTGTGAGGGGCAATTTTTAACAACAATTAATTAATTTCCTGAGTTTTTTTATTCTCTCAAGATTATTTTTATCGTAAATTCAAGGGTTTAAGACCCCCTACATCTTATGTAGCATCAGTTTCAGACGGAGTTTAAATCCCCATCTGTTCGCGTAGCGTGCCGTAGGCAAAATGTCTTTAATGCAAGAATTTTGAATTTTGAATTTTAACTCCTTCCCAGATTTTTGGGAAGTTTCTGAGCGGAAGTAACTCCGACCGCTCAGGCTTCTGATTTATTTTTAACTTAGCGGGTGCGGGGTTTCACAACAGGTCTTGATAAGTTCTGTTGTTCTCGTGTTCGAGGAGTAGGCGATCGCTCTTGCTGGTCTTCTTCAAAAGACATCCCTTCCCGTCCTGGAGTGGTGTTGCCGTAGATATCCAGGTAAACTGATTGTTCAGACAGTCCTGCCGCAGCCGCAATTACTGTCCGAATGGCCTGAATATTCCGTCCACCTCGGCCAAAGACTTTCCCTTTGTCGGTACTGTCAAAGGCGATGCGAATCCAAACCCGCTTGAGGGCTTGAGAAATTTCACAATCAACACTTAGAGACTCTGGAGATTCTAAAAATGGCTGCATCAAAAACTTTACTAGCCCAACGTAGTTAGGGCTAGCTGTCGCTGCTGTGGGATTATGATTCGGTTGTAACACTGACCTGTTCAAAGACATTGGCTTTTTTTAAGATGCTACGGACGGTGTCAGTGGGTTGTGCGCCTTGTTGTAATCGCTTGATGATGCCGGGAACATTCAATCGGACTTCATCGGTTCTGGGGTTGTAGAATCCCAGTTCTTCTAAAGGACGACCATCGCGGCGAGAGAGATTATTCATAGCGACAATGCGGTAGCTCGCTTCCCGCTTTTTACCGTATCGCTTCAAGCGCAATTTGATCATGGTTGAAGAATTATTCTCCTGTTTGTGGATAATTTCAGGAAGCACCTATTTTGAATTCAGAACTTCCTAATACTGAAATGCTAATTTTAGCACTTGCCCAAGGTTTACCGCTATGAATCTAGAGAGAAAATTGGGGCATGGGGATATAAAGAGTGCTGAGTGCTGAGTGCTGAGAAATTCTACCTTGCCCCCTGCTCTCTGCTCCCTGCTCTTCTGTCACCTGTCACCTGCTCGCCTCCTTTACAAATTCCCAAACCCTTTTTTCTTCTTATCTTTGGGTTTTTTCTTCTTAGTACCAGCACCGCTATTGTAACCCCGCCAACCGGGAGCGGAGGGGCGATCGGTCATACCTCCACCACCACCAAACATTCCTGGCATTCCTGGCATTCCTGGCATTCCCGGCATTCCGGGGAAGCGACCTTGACCCATTTGTTGCATGAGCGATCGCATTTTTTGGAAATCGGCTACCAGTTTACTTACATCTGATTCTCTGTAGCCTGAACCACCAGCAATCCGTCGCCGTCTGCTGGGAGAACTGGCCAATAAATCAGGGTCGCGGCGTTCTTGGATGGTCATGGAGTTAATCATGGCTTCACAGCGTTTTAGCTGGGTTTCACCATGTTTGAGCTGATCATCTGAAAGTTTGCCCATCCCTGGAATCATCTTCATGATCCCACCCAGAGATCCCATGTTCTTTAACAGGCGCAGTTGCTTAACGAAATCTGTAAAGTCAAATTTTGCTGACAGGATTTTCTCCTGCATTTGTTCAGCATCAGCCAAATCAATTTCTTCCTGGGCTTTTTCTACCAAGGTGAGAACGTCACCCATACCGAGAATCCGTGAGGCCATGCGGTCTGGGTAAAAAGGCTGTAGGGCTTCGACTTTTTCACCCACACCCACAAATTTAATTGGCGCGCCGGAAATTTGCCGCACTGACAAAGCTGCACCGCCACGGCTATCACCATCCATCTTGGTGAGAATTGCCCCAGTAATGCCGATTTGGTCATGGAAGGTGCGGGTTAGGTTAGCGGCTTCTTGACCCGTCATCGCATCCACTACTAACAGAGTTTCATGGGGTTGAACGGTGGCTTTGATGCGGGCTAATTCCGCCATCATGTCTTGGTCAATTTGCAGACGACCAGCCGTATCGATAATTACTGTGTTCACGCCTTCAGCCTTGGCGCGTTCAACACCTTGGCGGGCAATCTCTACGGGGTCTGCATCACTTCCCAGTTCAAAAACTGGTACACCAATTTGTTTACCAAGGGTGATTAACTGGTCGATAGCGGCGGGACGATATACGTCTGTCGCTACTAACAAACAACTGCGTTCTAATTTTCTTAAATGTAGAGCTAACTTAGCTGTGGCTGTGGTTTTACCAGTACCTTGTAAACCAGCCATCAAAACTACAGTCGGCTGCTGTTCAACTTCTGCTAGGGGGACATTTTCTTCCCCCATCACCTGCACTAGCTCATCGTAAACAATTTTGATGAACTGCTGGTCAGGTCGCACACCGCTAATAACTTCCGACCCCTGCGCCTTGGCTTCAACTTCGCTAATAAAATCTTTGACTACTTGGAGGTTGACATCTGCTTCCAACAGGGCGCGGCGCACTTCCCGCAAAGCATCTTGAATATTAGATTCAGAAATTTTATCTTGTCCGCGCAGTTTCTTCCAGGCGGATTCTAAACGGTCAGCTAATGCGTCAAACATATCTTAGTTACAGTTATTGAGCCAATGGGGATGTCCGAATCACTGATCAGTGCGATTCAGGAATTTTTAATTTTTAATGTGCTATTTACCAGCTTAGTAGTTTTTTCCCCGACTTGGAATGGGAGATTGGGGACAAATCAAGTCAAAAGTCAAAAGTCAAAATTAAATAACTAGAGACTGGGGAGAATAACTAATAACTATTGACTATTGACTAAATCTTCTACAGCATTGGCTTGAGTTGGTAACTCAAGCGTTAAAACTTCGCTACCATCATCTGTAACTAAAACATCATCTTCAATGCGGATTCCTCGTACATCGGCAAATTGTGATAAACGTTCCCAATTAACGATATGCTGGTATTTTGCGCGATTTTTGGCATCATTTAAAATGGCTGGGACTTGATAAAATCCAGGTTCAATGGTGACTAACATACCTGGATAAAGGGGACGATTTAAACGTAGGTAGCCTAAGCCAAAGCGATCGCTCCTCTCTCTTCCTGCTTCATACCCGGCTAAATCCCCCAAATCTTCCATATCATGAACATCTAAACCCAGTAAATGCCCGATACCGTGGGGAAAAAACAGCGCATGGGCATCCATATCTACTAAATCTTGAGGATTCCCCTGTAAAATACCTAAATTCACCAAACCTTCGGCGATGACTGTGGCTGCTAAAAGATGAATGTCCCGATACTCTACACCAGGGCTAATTGTAGCGATACAAGCATCATGAGCCGCCAACACAATATCATAAACGTCCCGTTGCGTAGGTGAAAACTTACCCGAAACAGGCCAAGTCCTTGTGATATCAGCAGCCCAACCCATTTGAGTTTCCGCACCGACATCAGCTAAGAGTAAATCACCTGGTTGCAAAAGGTGGTGATATGCTTCGTTATGCAATACTTCGCCCTGAACAGTAACAATACTGTTGTAGGAGGTAGTCATATTGTGGGCAATGATTACCCCTTCCATTGCGGCGCGGACTGATGCTTCGAGTGTGGCTTCGGGTGTGGCTATCATCCCGGCTTTGTGTGCCTCAACACTTACAGCAGCAGCTTTGCGTAACTCAATTAATGCGCCTGCATCGTGGGTGAGACGTAAAGTTGCGATCGCCTTTGCCAATTCTAAGTCTAATCCCTCAAGGTCAGAGGGTGAAGATATTTGTCTTTGCAGAATTTTTGACTGTACCAAGGTAGTCCGATAATTCTGCACGGGAATTGATGCCGCATCTTTACCCCGATGCTTCAATTCCGACATCGTTCTGGCAACATCCGCACCAATTTGCGCGGCGATTTCCTCCCGTTTGGGCATTTCTCCATGCCAGAGTGCGCTACTAGGTTCGGGATTATCCATGAACAATTCTAGCTTCCCAGCTTCTAGACGAATCGCTGCATTGGGTAAAGGCAAACCAGCAAAATATAGGAAATGACTGCTAGCACGAAATGGAAAGGCATTGGCTGGAAAGTTGCGTGGGTTGCTGTGACCTGACCAGAGAATTACCGGAAAATCAATCAAACTGGCTAGTCGTTGCCGTCGATGCAGTAGAGTCTCAGCCAGGGAACTAGAACTGTTGTGGATTACCATAAATCAAAACTCAAACAACCTCTAGTTTCTATCTTCTTGTTTGGTATTTTCATCTTGCTCATCAGCCTCATCTTGCTCATCACCCTCATCTTCCTCTTGATCTGTCTCGGTTGGTGATGGTTCAGACTCTATAGTTGGTCGTTCTATTTGAGGTGGAGATGCTTGTTGATTAATATCGCAACTAACTAAACCGAATACAACTAACCCCATAGAAATAGTAGCAAAGATATTTTTGAAGATTTTTATTCCCCAGTTTTCTGCTTGATTGAACATAGTTTAATCGTTCCTAAATACTACCCATTGAACTTTTGCTTTACTTTTAAACGCAGAGGGGAGGCAGCGCGTTGCGTGTGTCCTCCGTTGTAGCGACTGCCATTGCGCGACGGTTCATGCAGAGGCATTTGTGTTGTATTTTGAAAAAGTTGGAATACTCTGCCTTTTTTACCTTGTTCGTCCTCAAATTCTCTAGATTCTTCTTCTAGTTTTCCCTAGGCGATCGCTTTAATGTATGTACTCAAACACATAATTAAACACACTATTTTCCTATCACCTATCACCTGTCCCCTGCCCCCTGTCACCTGTTCCCTGTCCCCTGTTCCCTGTCCCCTGTCCCCTCCCTTCACCTAACTACTTATGAGACAAATCATTACCCAGGTTGATGCGTTTACCGATAAACCCTTTGCAGGCAATCCCGCCGCCGTCTGTGTTTTAGCTACTCCCCAAGCTGACGAGTGGATGCAGAATGTAGCCCAGGAGATGAATTTATCTGAGACGGCTTTTTTACTGAAGCAGGATGATGGTTTTAATCTGCGCTGGTTTACACCTACAGTAGAAGTGCCGCTTTGTGGTCATGCAACCTTAGCTAGTAGTCATGTGCTGTGGTCTGAGGGGCATTTATCACCAGATGAAACCGCACGTTTCTACACTAAAAGCGGTTTACTCATTGCCAAACGAAAAGATGAGTGGATTGAGTTAGATTTCCCGGTGACTCACTCACAAGCAACTATTGCACCGCCAGAACTCAGTGAGGCTTTAGGAGTAGCGTTAAAATCAGTTGTACAGAATTACTTGGGTTACTTGGTAGAAGTAGCATCTGAAGATTTGGTGCGGCAAATGCAGCCGAATTTTCAGCAAATGAAAAGCTTGCCTATGGCTAATGTGATTGTGACTAGTCAGGCAAACTCTGATTCCCAGTACGATTTCGTGTCTCGTTTTTTTGCGCCAGGCTTAGGGATTAACGAAGATCCCGTAACAGGTGCAGCCCATTGTTGCTTGGCTTCATTTTGGCGCGATCGCCTCAACAAAGATCAATTCTTAGCATATCAAGCATCAAGTCGCGGTGGAGTAGTAAAAGTGAGTTATGGGGGAGGCGACCGCGTCTTGCTATCAGGTCAAGCTATTAGAGTCTTACGGGGAGAGTTAATTAGTTAATTAATGTGATGTGATGTGCAACTTATTTCATAATCCCCTCTCCATAGCTTGCTTCCCGCAGGGTACCTCTCCCCTGCAAGGAGGCTTTGATTCCTGCTCCCCTTCCCTGTCTCCGACACGCTGCGCGAATGTAGGGAAGGGTTTGGGGGTTAGGTTTGAGACAAAGTTGAACACGGCGTTAATTAGTCATAATTCATTAGTTTTTCTCTTCTATTCCCCCATTTCTTCATGAAAAAGTCAAAATATTAAAGGCAACTCATGTTGATCAATAAAAATGTCTGCTAAACAAACAGGTACTAAAAACCGCAGTCCGATGCAATATTCTGACTGGCCGATTGAACAGTTGCCGGGATTGAGTCAAGAAGAACAATCCCAACTACAAAACTGTGGAATTAAAACTACAGTTGGGCTAGTAAAACAGGGCAAAACTCTACAAGATAAGGTAGCTCTGGCGAAGAAATTACAGGTTAACCTTCAATATGTAAATAAATGGGTGGCTTTGGCTGATTTAGCCAGAATTCCTAGCGTAGGAACGCAGTATTGTGGTTTATTACTACACTCAGGTGTTGCTTCTGTGGCACAGTTAGCGCAGACTCCAACTCACAGATTACACAAACAGATTTTACGCTTGCAGGTGGCAACCATGCAGCGACGGGATTTGTGTCCAGCAATTGAGCAAGTTCAACAATGGAGTCAGCAAGCGAGAATAGTTTTGAGTAATGAGTAATGAGTAATGAGTAATGAGTGGTGAGTAAGTAATGAGTGGTGAGTGATGAGTGCTGTTAGGCTTTATGTTTCAATCATCCCTGGATAGCAGTTAACTCCTATCCTCACAACTTCCTCAATTTTTTTAGCTAATGTTTCAAATGGAACTACTAAAGCTGAAGATACTGATTAAATTTACAGTTTTATGAAGTGTGCTGAGTAGGTCAATTGTTTACATCATAGAACTAAAAATTATGAAAAACTCTGTAATGGTGATTGGTTATGGTAACGACTTAAGAAGTGATGACGGTATTGGACAACGGATAGCAAATGAGATTGCTTCTTGGCATTTATCGTCTGTGGAATCCCTGGCAATTCACCAACTTACACCGGATTTATCTACTGCTTTAGCCAGCACTGATTTAGCAATATTTGTTGATGCTTGTTTACCTGTGAATGGTTGGGATGTCCAAGTGCGATCGCTCTCACCGGCTTGTGATATTGATAAAAGCGTTCATACGGGTGATCCGCGATCACTGTTGGCTTTAACTCAAACCCTTTACGGTCATTGTCCGACTGCTTGGTTGGTAACAATACCGGGCATGAATTTTGAAATTGGCGATCGCCTCTCCCGCGTTGGCGAAATTGGTAAAGCAGTTGCTTTGGTGAAAATCATTCAAATCTTGGACAAGGTAAAAAATTATTGGGTTGACGTTAGAATATCCGCTTAGACAACCCCATCTTTAAGAATGTGTATCTTTTTAATCTCTGTACTTTAAAAAAAACTTGAATTTTCGGTTTGAGAAACTAAGTCTCAGTTAAAGTTGAGCCAAAAAAAACAAAGTAAAAGGCAAAAAGCAGAGGATATTTTACCAACTCAGCACTTTTCATAAATTCCGGTTTAGCAATTTGATTCACCCCTTCAGGAAATTTGTATCTGCTCTCTTACCCAAATCCGAAAATTCTTGAGCGTGGTATTTCTCCCAATGATTTTACTTTGATTAAGATATTGTGTCATGACATCTATTAAAGGCAATTGGGGGAAATTCAAGCTGTTTTGAGATTCTATATAAATGTCATCATGTAAAATATTAATTTGTAACTTACCGTTTTCAAAACGCCAAAGTTCTGGCACTTTTAGCGATTGATAAATATAGGTATGGTTGCGAGAAGTAATATCAATTTCTAAGGCTAAATCTGGAGGAGGATCTACTGTTAAATCTAGTCGCTTTTTACCACGTATTTTAGATTCATTGGTGATATAAAAACACTGATCAGGTTCTATCCCTTGAGCCATGAATTGATTCTTGAAGGTAGTAGAACCTAAGCATCTAAACTCAATGCCTAACTCCTCTAAAAGTGCTTTGACTAAATCGCTGATAATTTCTTTATTATCTTCATATTCTGGCAATGGAGACATAATTTCTAATATTCCCCTATCATAAGCAATACGGGCTGCGCGGTGTTCGCCTAAATCTTCAAGAATTGTTTCTAATTCTTGCCAGGTTACATCTCGCAGCAATACTTTTTGTCCAGGTGGAATATAGATGCGCTTTAATTCTAATAACATCTTTGCCACTCTCAGAAACTTAACTCTAAATTAGCTCATTTGACTGATTTTGTTTATGTAATATTGTGATGCTAATGTAGTAATTTTTACGTCTAGAGTCAGATACACAGGATGAATTGATCAGGTTAGGATATTGACTAAATTAAAAATGTCATTTTATCTACTCAGTAGTTGTGATTAATCAAAATGCTGAAAGTCTGGGATATTCCCAACAAGCAACTGCATCTCAGCAACCATATCAATTTAAGTGGTTTGACTGGTTTTGTTTGTGGTATCCGCCCGGTTGGCTGATTTTATTTAATCGTCACTGGCAACATTATCACGCAGATCCTGATGGTTGGTATTGGCTAGAATATTTACTATTTTTAATTCCTGGGGGATTTTATCTAGCATTGTTGAGTCGGTGGTTGCGCTTAGGTTGTCGTTCACCCAGAACAGAAATTACAGACTTTAATCCTCACTATCAACAGGCATTTCGGGAAGAAATTTTAGCTTTTATTGTGAGATATTATTTCCGGGGGGAATTGCAGCAAATTGAGAATTTGCCATCTACTGGTTCGACGATTGTAGTGATGAATCATGCAGGGATGTGTTTTCCCTGGGACTTTATTTGCTTGGGTTATTTATTAGGTGAAGCACGAGGTTGGACAGTACAACCTTTAGCGGGAGTATCATTATTTGATCATCCTTGGGTTGTCTGGTGGCTACCTCCTAAATGGTCACAGGTTTTGGGTGCTGTGCGGGCAGAGTTAGGTGATTTTGAACAGGCTATTTCCCAAGGTAAAATTTTGCTATATGCCCCCGAAGGTTTACGCGGCCCCCTGAAAGGTTGGGGTAAACGCTATCAACTGCAAAAGTTTGATGTGAGTTTTTTACAGTTGAGCGATCGCTATCATATTCCGATTCTACCCGTCGTTTGCGTCGGTAGTGAATTGTTACATCCTTGGACTGTTAATATCAAAAAATTACAAAGACTATTTAAATTACCGTTCTTGCCCATCTCACCTTTGATGTTGGTACTAATGATCTTTCCCTCAATGGGCGTTTGGGCTATGAGAAGTCGGTTACGTTATTTTATTCAGTCTGTGGACACAGTAGACGCGATCGCACATCTTAATCATAATTCTAGTAAAGCACGTAAAGCCGTGTATCAACGCACTAACCAAGTTCGTGAACAGTTACAGAAGCAAATCAATCGATTATGCGAAAGGGTATAAGGGCGTAGTGGAAAGAAAAGAAAGAAAAGAGGGATTAACAGGATACACCATCTTGTTCGGTACTGCTAAACTAAGTATGTCCCCAAGAACCAATTACTATGCTCAAGCGTTCTAAGTTCGAGACAACACAGTCTCAGATTATGCACCGTTCCGAGGAACTAATTAGTGCAGCTTCCAATCGCTACCGCATTACGGTTCAAGTGGCAAATCGTGCCAAGCGTCGGCGTTATGAAGAATTTGAAAATGCCGAAGATGCCATGATGAAACCTGTGCTAAGGGCAATTATTGAAATGTCCGATGAACTGACACAACCAGAAATCATTGGCGAACTGTGAAATTAATGCTGAGGTGGAAGTGCTGTTAGCGTAGCGGTGCGTCAGCCTGTGCAGAGTTAAAGACAAAACTATTTGCTTTGTGCTTTCACCTCAGATATTCACTACTATGAACAAGCAAAAAATTTTTTCTAATTCTCAGTTTATATTTGTGCGACTTAAATTAATTGCGATCGCTATCTTAACTGCCAGTGTAATATTATTAACTTCAGGAATAAGTATATTGCACATTGCCCCAGCACAAGCCCAAAGAATTAGTCCTAGTGATGTGTGGCAGGTAGTCTATGAAAAATTGCCTGATTTGCCCAAAGAAAACCAATATATCAGCAAAGAATCAGGGAAAGTGGCAGAAAATAGCACCCTAGCTAGCCGCTTGATTAGATATCACATTTACATCAAAGAACGCGCCCCCAATTATCGCCTAGATTGGAAGCTCACCTTAGCTGATTACCTGGATGCCAACGAAACCATGTATGAAACCACCTACCCAGGTAATGATACCTTAAGGCAGAACCCCTTAGAAGGCGATCGCACCACTATTAAAAGCCTCACCCGCCCCCAAAGAGATGCCCTAGTTCAAATCCTCACCAACATCTTTAACCCCAATCCCTAACCCTCATGGAACGTCTAATTAAAAGCGGTGAAGGTTGGCGCATTGGCTGGAATCCCAACGCTAGCGAGTTTCAAGGGTTAGTAGGTACTGATGATTGGGCAGTTGAGTTAACCGCAGCTGAGATAGATGATTTTTGCCGCCTGTTGGCAAAGCTAGCCGACACCATGAAACAACTCACCGCCGAATTAATGGACGAAGAAAAAATAGCCTGTGAAGCCGAAAGCGATTTATTATGGATGGAAGTAGAAGGCTATTCCCATGAATACAGTCTGCGCTTCATCCTCAACTCAGGACGTTGTGTAGAAGGTCAATGGCCAGCCCCTGCTATACCTGGTCTATTGCAAGCTGCGGGAATGCTCAAAGTTTTTTGAACTTACCCCTTGATTATCATAGAGCTTTGCGATAATATGGTAATTCTGACCGGGGCGTAGCGCAGCTTGGTAGCGCGCCACTTTGGGGTAGTGGAGGTCGTGGGTTCGAATCCCGCCGCTCCGATTGATAAAATCCCTAAACCTGCTAATCTTTACTATAAGATTGGCAGGTTTTTCGACTTCGTAAATTCTAACTTTAATCAATAATATCTTGAGTAGCCGACAGCAGGCGTTTTCTTCGCCAATATATTGTTCAATCAAATCATCAATTTTTTGCCAACCTCTGAGGTTAAAATAACCTACGCAAAAATTTGTTTTGTAGGACACGTTTAGCGTGTCGGGTAAAATGGGAAGCAGTCGTAAATCAATATTGTCAAAGATACGTGGCATAGTTTATAGCTTTTCCGAGTCTGCGGAGGTACAAATTTATCTGCGATTAATTCTTTCTTTTTGTAACTCACTGATGCAGGAATCGCTATCAAGGAAATAGGTTTGCATACTGCTAGGTCGCTCGCGGTAGCGTTGCGTAGCAAAGCAAGCTACAACATAACATAGAACAACCCTTTTTAAACACACTTTAAGAGTTAGACTGATTGCATATTATTTACTTATCAAATCTATTTGATAATGTATATACCCTGATCTCTGGTTCTCCAAACATATGAAATTTAGCAGCTATCAAAATCTCAGTGTATTGATGCTTATCAGCTTGAGCTTCATCCAGTTTGCTGATGCTAGAACTCCTGTAGATCAATCATCTCGGCTATCTCAAGAGGTGTCAATTCTACGGGGACAGGGGTCACAAGGATTACAATTATTTCTCAAAAATCATGCAAGTCAACTGAATGATCCCAAAATTAGGACGGCTTTAGATACACTTTGCCAGCAACGAGACTGTTACGCTTCCCGTCTTTACTGGTACACTGACCTAAAACAAGCTAAAGCAGCTGCTCAAGCTAGCGGTAAACCAATTTTATCTCTGCGGTTGCTGGGTAGACTTGACCAAGATTTGAGTTGTGCGAATAGTCGGTTTTTTAGAGTCGCGCTGTACCCCAATGCACAGGTATCAAAAGTGCTGCAAGACCGTTTTATTCTACACTGGCAATCAGTACGTCCTGCACCAAAAGTCACAATTGATTTTGGTGATGGTCGCAAGTTGGAACGGACAATTACAGGGAATAGTATTCACTACATATTAGATGGCTCTGGTCGTCCTATTGATGCTATTCCCGGACTGTATGGGCCGAAAGCTTTTTTGCAAAAACTCCAACAAGCTGAAGTAGCAGCAAAAGAATATAGTAAACTAGCGATCGCCAACCGTAATCGCTTTCTACAAAAATATCATAGCGATCGCCTGCAAGCAATCCAAACCCAATGGACGGCTGATTTATCCCAGTTAGGGATACAGACTCCTCCCGCAAGAACGGCATCAATTAATACAACTCAGTCACCAAGAGCAGAAATAGCAGATCCTTTGGCAATTTCTAAAATGGTAGTAGAACGTCCACTACTCAGGACTATCCAACCTAACAATAATAGAGATACGTTGGCAAAAATTACCGACGAGGATGCTTGGAATAAGATTGCTCAACTTTATACTGCTGATACCAAGCTTGATCAAAACAGTCTTGCTTTGATCCGAGCTAAAACTCAGACAGGTAATTTACAGGGATTAGTGCAAAATTTTGAAGCCGCAATGGCTTTAGATACAGTCAGAAATGAATATATACTACACAGCCAAATTCATCAATGGTTTGTCGAAGGTAATCAGACTAGTGATATAGCAATACTCAATGAGAAAGTATATGCTCAATTATTTCTTACTCCTAGTTCTGACCCTTGGTTGGGACTTACTCCCAACGACGCATACACTGCTATAGATAATGATGGTTTTCGTTAAAGATTCTTTTAGCTTACGCCGCAAGCGATCAAGATGATTGCAGTCACAAATAAAGTAGCGATCGCACCTTGAAAAGTGTAGCGACTTTGTTGCTCTTGATCAGGGTAAGGTGCATAGTACATTTCGGTTTCGGTAGCGTAGTTATTGAGTTGACCGCTTTCGTTGATGGTAGTGTAGATAATTTATTCTCCTTTTGTTGCCTTATGTAAATAAATTTAATACTAATGTTACGAATCATCGATAGGGATTGACATATTAAATTTAATACTATCAATGCAACTCACTTATATGAAAAACCCTGCTTTCTTTAAGAAAGCGGGGTTCTGGGTTTAGCTGATATTAGAAGTTTTAAGAAGCTTGAGATTGCAACTGTTCAAGTCTTGCCAAAACTTCTGCACTGTGAACAGAAGGATTAACTTTGACAAAAGTTTCCCGCAGCAAGCCTTGAGGATCGATGATAAAACTATGACGCATGGATAAAAAACCGAGCCAAGAACCGTAAGCTTTGCTGACAGTGCCAGTAGTATCAGCCAAAAGAGGAAATTTTAGCCCCTCGGAGTCACAAAACTCAGCATGGGAATCGATATCATCAGCACTGACACCAACAATTTCCACATTTTTCTTCAGATATTTTGGTAAATCTTGCTGAAACCGTCGCGCTTCAATGGTGCAACCAGCAGTGAAATCTTTGGGATAAAAGTAAAGGACTACCCATTTACCACGCAAATCAGCCAGGGCAAGTTCACCGTCACCCGTATTTGTGGGTAGAGTAAAGTCTGGTGCAGGCTGATTAATTGCTGGGAGTTTACCCCCAAGTGCATGAGCAGCAGGGGCAAAATTTAACCAACTAATCACAGCAAAACAGCTAACTAATAAGATGTTCAAAAAATGGCGGCGGGAAATCATGATGTAGACAACAATAACAACTTTACATAAGTTTACAATTATTGGCTATTGCTATCTATGCTTTCAATGTATTGACTATCTAAAAGAAAAGCTCCCTTAGCAAACCGAATGCCCCAATATCCACCAGGCCGACGGTCAAGGACTATACCCTCTTCGCCTACTTGAATGATATCGGGGGGGCGTAACATAGGCATAGGATCTGCTGTTTTGATATAAGACGGTAAGGCTACAACTCGGACTTTACTACCAATGGTAAATTCTTCAGACATAAAAAAAGAGCTATGAGTTTTGATCAACTCATAGCTCATTATTTTGAACTTTACTAGGGTGTGATGGAAGATTCTGTTTTGTTGGGAAAGAGGGAAAAGAAAAGGGGAGGGCATATTTCCCCTTTTCTCATCTTCTGCAAGAAGTCTGTTAATTTGGGGTTATGGAAAATAATGCTTGTACTTCACCTAAGCTTAAGTGCCAAGAGTATCTGGAGGGAGCGATCGCAATTTTGCTAGATTTACGATGGGTGGAATATTTTCCCCCCTAGCTTCAGTGATGCGATCAATTAGGTCTAAAAATTGCTGTAGGCGAGGGGTAGGATTAGAGGAAGCCGCAAAAGTTTGCATCGGTTAAAAAATTTGAGAAAATTTTTTAGGTGAGATTAATTACTGTTTTGTTGGCGACGTTGCTGCCAACGCTGACGACGAGTAGCTTTCATTTCTTGTAGTTTGGCTCGTTGTTCTGTAGTTAGAACTGCTTGTATTTGTTGTTTGGAATTTTCGCGAATTGTCCGCATTCTAGCTTTTTGGTCATCTGTCAAATTCAAGTCAGCCATTTTCTTCCCGCGACGCTGACCGGCTTCAGGACGTTCGCCTGCTTGACGTTGCGCTCGATTTGCTTGGCGTTCTTGACGTGCAGCTTGTAGCTTGGCTTTTTGTTCGGGAGTGAACACGTTTTCCATTTGAGCGCGGGCGTTGCTTTGAATTTGTTTAATTCTGGCTTCTTGCTCTGCTGATAATCCCAAACTAGCCCAAGGGCCGCCTTTTTTTGCGGCTTGTGCAACTTGGAATGGGGAAGAGAAGGCGGTTTGTGCCTGAACAGCAAAGGGGGCTACAGTTGCAGTTAAAGTGAGAGCGATCGCACCAGCTAGAAGAGATAATGATTTGAGTTGCATTGAAGACCTCGTTTTTTTTCTTGTGGTATGCAACCATATTAATAACTTACATCAACTACCCACATGAGGAGAAAGTCATGAATACACCCATGACTAAAGTCATGCTTTAACTATGATTCAGGTAACTGGTAATAATTTCAAAACTAAAGTAGATATAGAAAACAGAATCGGTAATTAGCTATTTAATGATATTTTTTGCTTTAAATTAATAATTACGAACTACGAACTACGAATTACGAATTAACTATGACTCGCCCCATCCAAATTAATAATCATCCTTTTCGGTTTTTGCTGTATTTAGAATGGATATTACTAGTAATTTCTCTGATCACATCAGTATTGCCATATCCTTCACCGCGATTTGCCAGTAAATTTCCTGAACTGACAATTTTAAATCTCACAATTTTTGGATTAATGGGCTTGAGATTGCCCACTAGTAATAATATTATTAAGATTATCTATACCGCTTGTGGAATTATTTTAATTTTTATAACTGGGTTATTTAGTGGTAGATCCGATCGCCTATTCCCTTTTCTCTACATCATTTTAGTGACTCGTAGCTGTTTAATTTTTCCATTACCTGGACGTTTATCAGTTACATTTATTTCCTTTACTTTATTTTTAACAACCCTATTATATCGAGTACCTCGTTATCCTTTACCACCAGCAGCCCAAGAAAGATTTCGATTTTTTACTTTGAGTTTAGCTTTAGTTTTTGGTTTAAGTTTAGTATTTGTCTTACTTTTAATGAATACTGTATTATCGGAACGCGAAAGTAGAGAAGAATTAGCGATCGCCAATGAAAAACTGCGCCAATATGCTCTGCGTATTGAAAATCAAGCTACTCTAGAAGAACGCAATCGAATCGCACGGGAAATTCATGATTCATTAGGGCATTCTTTGACAGCTTTAAATCTCCAATTAGAAACTGCCTTGAAACTTTATCAAGGCAATCCCGATAAAGCACAAAGTTTTTTAGCTAGAGCGAAAGAATTAGGTTCTAAAGCTTTACAGGATGTCAGACAATCAGTTTCTACTATGCGATCAAATCCACTTCAAGACAAATCTTTAGCACAGTCAATTGATATTTTAGCCGAAGATTTTCAACGTTCAAGTAATATTATTTTAAATCGCCATATCAATATTGAATATTCGTTATCTAATGAAGTTAATACTACTATTTATCGGATAATTCAAGAGTCATTAACGAATATTTCTAAACACGCTAGAGCAACAGAAGTCAACCTAGAAGTAATTATCAATAGAGGAAGTTTATATCTAATTATTGAGGATAATGGTAGAGGGTTTGATCTAGAACAAAATACTACAGGATTTGGATTACAAAGTATGCGCGATCGGGCTTTATCTTTGGGAGGAAATTTTACAATCAACAGCGAATTTGGTTGCGGTTGTCAAATTACAGTTAATATTCCTCTAGGCAGGTTAATTTCATGATTAAAGTCTTATTAGTAGATGACCAGGGTTTAATTCGTCAAGGGTTAAAAGCTTTATTGGAACTAGAACCAGATTTAGAAATAGTGGGAGAGGCAGAAAATGGAGAAGTTGCTCTTAATTTAATGGCTAAATCATTACCAGATGTAGTCTTAATGGATATTAGAATGCCTATTATGGATGGAGTTGCAGCCACACGCGAAATTTGCAAGAATTTTCCGGGGGTAAAAGTTTTAGTGCTGACAACTTTCGATGATGATGAATATGTGAAAGCAGCCTTAAAACATGGTGCAATGGGTTACTTACTGAAAGATACACCGTCCGAAGAATTAGCTGTGGCTATTCGTGCTGTGCAGAAGGGATATACTCAACTAGGCCCAGGAATTGTCAAAAAACTTTTGATTCAATTTCCGACCCCAGCACCTAGTCAAACACCATCTATGCCACCCAGTTTAGCAGAACTTACACCTAGAGAAAAAGAAGTTTTACAGCTAATTGCTATAGGTGCTAATAACCGCGAAATAGCCCAACAGCTTTACATTTCTGAAGGGACAGTGAAAAATCATGTGACTAATATTTTAAATCGCTTGAACTTGCGCGATCGCACTCAAGCCGCTATTATTGCCAATACTTATTTATCTTATTTAAATGAGTCCATTTGATCTCTAATAATCAAACTTATTCCTGTCTTAATGCTGCCATAATTTGCTGGGTAACATCTCTACCCCCACTTAAGTTAGTAAACAAACATTGAATCGTATAAACTATACCCCAAGGTAAACCCCACCAACCCAAAAATAACGAAATTAGAGTAAATTTAATACTCTTTTTCAAGGTATTTTCTCCTGATTTAATCAAATAAATTTCAGAACTACGTTTAAATGTTAAAATCACGATAGAGAAACAATAGAGAAAAACGACAAATTTAGCCCCATTAGCTAACTCTTGATTTAATTCTTCTACCGTCATATCATCCAAACCGATGATTTTTGACATTTCAACCTCATTGTGTTATTTAAACAAATTCAAACATTCCTGTCTCAGCACACCTTTGGTAACTCGGATGTTTCTAAATGATTTCGCAATCACTTCTTCACAAGTAATATTAATTTGTGCCTGATTTATCGCCATTAAATCCGCAATTGAAGCACCATAGACAATTTCTGCCAAACCGCTCCAAACGCAAGCTGCTGCACACATAGGACAAGGTTCACCAGTGGTATATATGCTATAACCCTCTAAGGAAAAGTTGTTGATTTGAGTCGTTAAACGGCGAATAACGTTAATTTCCGCATGAGCGGAAGGATCGCAATCTCTCCCGACAGTATTGTGTGCTGTTGCCACAACTTGATTATCATTAACAATGACTGCGCCATAAGGTGCATCCCCCTGTTTGGCTGCCTCAATTGCTAGACTCATAAAATATTCTTGGTTCATATTAGCTTGGTAATTCAGCCAGATAATCAGTAAAAATACCATATTCAACTGGTGGTAGTGAAATATGTTGCTGAGTAGAAAACAAACGGAATTTTACTTAACAGACCTAGAAACACCAATTGGTAAAGCGATTAATTTAACAATTGCTACTTTAGTGCTATTGTCATCAGGTATTTTTGTAGTGCAAACATATAATATACCTGATGATATCCGCTTACAGTTGGATCTAATAGATAAGGTTATATTGATAATTTTTGCGATAGAATATGCCCTGCGTTTGTGGAGTGCAGAACATAAAATTAATTATATTTTGAGTTTCTATGCAATTATTGACTTAATGGCTATTTTGCCATTTTTTATTGGATTAGTAGATATTACTTTTATTCGCTTACTGCGGTGGTTTAGAATTTTACGTTTAATTAGATTTATTGATAAAAAATTTTTATTTGGCACTCTTAGCACAGAAGATGGGGTAATTTTTATCCGGATATTATTTACATTATTTGCCATCATATTTGTTTATTCAGGTCTAATTTATCAAGTAGAACATCCTGTCAACCCCACAGGTTACAAAACTTTTTTAGATGCTTTTTACTTCTCGGTTGTGACGATGACAACTGTGGGATTTGGTGATGTCACACCAACTTCTGAATTAGGGCGATTATTGACAGTCTTGATGATTTTGACTGGTGTTACTCTGATACCTTGGCAAGTAGGAGATTTAATCAAGGGTTTAGTTAAAAATGCTAATCAAATAGAAATAATTTGTGTGGGTTGTGGTTTGGCATTTCACGATAGAGATGCGGAGTTTTGTAAACGGTGTGGAACTAAGTTATCTAATAAGTAGCCAAAAGTTTTGTCAAAAAATTCCTTATCTCTGTCTCATCTGTGTCTCTATGGTTATATAAATTCCTTCTAAACTCAACCATAGGGAGGAAGTCTTTAGCATTGAGAGCATCACACTAGTAAGTAATATCAATTTGTAGTTAAGAACATCAGATGTAATCTTAGGTTTGGGGTTTGCATCCGTAGCTTGATATAAGCAAATTGGTATCCAAGAGATGGTTCGGGGGTACAAAATCATGGTGAAACAGTCTAACCCAGGTCTCCACGAAGAACCTCGTTATCAACCAGCACCTATAATTCCTCTTAAACAAGAGGAATCCTTACTTGATTGGTTGCAAAATACAGGTCGATTAGTGTCTTACCCATCTGTTGACTACTCTTACGAAGATGAGGTAGAAGAAGACGAAGAAGTGGCGGAGCTTATGGATACTTTTGACTTTGAAGCGGAAGAAGTCGAAGATTTAGAAGTATAAAATTACCCACCAACACTATTAAATGCTGTTGGTGGGGAAATATAGTGCAGAGTTAAGAGAGATGTCTAAGTTACCGCAACTGCTGCAATCTCCTTTAAGGCTTGCAGTAGTTGCAAAACCTCTGCCAAAGAGTTGTAATGTACTAGACCGACTCTTAATAGACCGCCACTGGCTTCTAGTCCTAGTTTCTCAGTCAGGCTAAGAGCATAAAAATTACCATGCCAAGTGAAAATACCGCGATCGCCTAAATTTTTCGCTATACTTTCAGGACTTTTCCCTTCTAATCTGATTGCTACAGTAGGTGTACGCCAATTAAAACGCGTGGTATCGGTGATGCCATATAAAGTTAAACCAGGAATTTCTAATAGTCCCGCAATAAGTTTATGACTCAGTTCTCTTTCATATTGTTGAATCGCTGACATCGCTGCAACTAAAGCCGCTCTTCGGCTGTGATAGGCTGAGGCGATCGCATCTGGGTGTTCTGATATTAAAAAGCGGGGACATTGAAAGTGTTCTAAACCTTCTTTGTCAGCATCAATCAAGGCTGCTATTAATTCGTTGTCAATAGTTGGCGAAACATGACAACCTAGTTTTGTGAGATAGTTAATCGCCGCCACCACACCCGCCAATCCCTCATGATTCAAAGTTCCCGTTTCCCAACGAGATGGGACTTCATCGGAGGCTGGTTTGACTTTATATGGTTGCAGATTCTGCAAATGCTCCCGTTTACCGTACAAAATACCAATATGGGGGGCAAAAAATTTATACGCGGAACAAGCCAGAAAGTCGCAGTCTAAAGCATGAACATTAATCGGTGCGTGGGGCGCATAATGGACGGCATCGACAAACACCCAAGCACCGACAGCATGGGCGAGACGGACTATAGTCGCAACATCATTGATTGTCCCCACAGCATTAGAAGCATAACTCACCGCTACTAGTTTGGTGCGGGAATTAATCTGCTGTTCTAAATCGTTCATGTCTAGGGTGCAATCTGCAACATTAAGATCCACCACGCGAATAATTGCACCCTGTTCTTCCAACGCATACCAAGGAGCAATGTTAGCAGCATGATCTAATCGGGTGACGATAATTTCATCGCCTGGTTTAATGGTGCGGGCGATCGCTCGACTTAAAGTAAAGGTGAGTGAGGTCATATTTGCGCCAAACACCACTTCATCACTACTGCAACCCAAAAAATCAGCGATCGCCACTCTCGCCGCCGTAATCACTGCATCTGTCCGCGCACTAGTAGCAAAAGCACCGTGAGCATTAGCATTTGACCTCACCAAATAATCACTGATTGCATCTAACACCGCACCCGGTACTTGTGTTCCACCCGGCCCATCAAAAAATATTGCAGGTTGTCCGTTGATTTTTTGGTTAAGTGCGGGAAACTGTCCGCGTATCCATTTCAAATCCAGAGATTCCATAATCGACACCTCGATGAATAGTGTTTTACTAATATTAGACATCACCAAAAATTAATTAGGGCTTGCTGAAAGAATAATAAAAAGCCTGATAAGGATTGATTAGTGATTCCAGGAAGTTAAAAATATAATTTTTTGTTGTCTATGAATGAGTGAACGACAAGTCTCAATTATATTAGGTAGAAAAAAAGAAATCGCCAAAGTTAAGTGAGGAAAATCCTTAACTTTTCTACATCGACAGCTACGGCTAGTACCTCTATAAATATAGAAGTCAACTTTGTAACGTATCGCATCAATTCAGAATTGTCAGGCAGGGATACCCGTGCAAAAACTAACTTCATCCTACGAATATCAAGTTGGCGGTCGCCTCAGAGTTGATGCACCCAGCTATGTAGTACGGCAGGCAGACGAAGAACTTTACAATGCTCTAAAAGCAGGTGAGTTTTGTTACGTTCTCAACTGTCGGCAGATGGGTAAATCTAGCTTGCGGGTGCAGGTGGCTAAACGTCTGCAAGAGAATGGTATTGCTTGTACAACAGTTGACCTGTCAGGAATTGGCAACAGCAACATCACTCCTGGCCAGTGGTATGCAGATATCATTATGCGACTGGTGCGGAGTTTCCAGCTTTCTACTGAAATTAATGTCCGCAATTGGTTAGGAGAAAGACAAGACCTGTCCCCAGTCGGTCGCTTGGCTGAATTATTACAATCTGTTTTACCGGAATTAATTCAGCAGCCGATTGTGATTTTCTTTGATGAAATCGACAGTACTATTAGCTTGCCATTTAATACTGATGATTTTTTTGCCCTGATTCGTGCTTGTCACGAACATAAGCGTTTTACTTTTGCGCTGCTGGGAGTAGCTACGCCTTCCGATTTAATTACAAATAAAACTCGCACACCGTTTAATATTGGGCGAGCAATTGAGTTAAATGGGTTTAATCTGGCAGAAGTTCAACCTTTAGAAATAGGATTGGCCAATACAGTAGAAAATCCTCAAGCAGTCATGAAAGAAATACTGGCTTGGACAGGAGGCCAACCATTTTTAACTCAGAAACTCTCTCAATTAATCGCACAGCATTGGGTGGGAGAAACAGCACAACAGGAAAGCCTTTCTGCCATAGAATCCCCTTTTTTGAAGAAACTGATGCACGAGATATTGACTCCAAGTCAAGCAGTTGCCGATCAAGTATCTGCTATAGTGCGATCGCATATCGTCGAAAATTGGGCTTCCCTGGATGAACCACCCCATTTAAGAACCATCCGCGACAGATTACTTTGTCACGAACAACGGGCAAGCAGATTATTGGGACTGTATCTGCAAATCTTACAAAACGGTGGTGTGCCAGCCGATGATTCACCAGAAAAAATCGAATTGCTTTTATCAGGGTTAGTTGTTAAAAAACAAGGGAGCTTACAAGTTTACAATCGCATATATCAAGAAGTTTTTAATTTAGAGTGGGTAGAAAAGCAATTAAAAAAGTTACGTCCCTACGCAGATTTAATTAACGCTTGGGTAGCCTCAAATTATCAGGATGAAACCAACCTGCTGCGTGGACAAACCCTCAAGGATGCTCAAACTTGGGCAAAGGGCAAGAGTTTGAGTAACATGGATTATCGCTTTTTAGCCGCTAGTGAGGAACTAGAGAAACGTGAAGTACAAAGTGCGTTAATTGCATCTCAACAAGCAAACCAAATCCTTCTAACCGCCGAACAGCAAGCGAAACAAACGATTCGCCGGGGAATGATGGGGTTATCGGTGCTGTCTGTTCTCGCTGTGACTCTCTTGGGAATCTCCGGGTTACTCACATGGCAAACCGCGCAACAAAAGCGACAAGTAAGCTTAGGCGAGATTAAAGCCTTGACTCTCTCCTCAGAAACAGCTTTTGAGTCCCATAATAACTTTGATGCTTTACTCGAAAGTCTCAAGGCTGGTATCAAGTTAAACCAGATTGGTTGGAAAAACGCAGATACAGAATTACAGGTGCAGGTAGAAAAGAATTTACGTCAGTCTCTATATTGGGTACGTGAACGCAATCGTTTGCTGGGTCATGGTGATGTTGTTACACGGGTGAAATTCAGTCCTGATGGGCAAAAGCTCGCCAGTGCCAGTTGGGATAAAACTGTGAAAATTTGGCAGCGTGACGGTAAATTATTGCATACTCTGCGTGGTCATACGGATGCAGTGTGGAGCGTTAATTTTAGCCCCGACGGTAAGATGGTGGTCAGTGCTAGTCGAGATAAAACCGTGAAAGTCTGGCGTGTGGAGGATGGTCAAGAAATTGCCACCTTAAATCATCAAGATTGGGTGGCGTGTGTCGGATTTAGCCCTGATAGTAAGACAGTGGCATCAATGGAATGGAATGGGACAATGAGACTCTGGAATATTCAAGGACAGGAGTTAAAATCCTTTCCTACCCATAAAGCCCCAGTTGTTGCTGTCCATTTCAGCCCCAAGGGAAACATGATTGCTACCGCTAGTCGAGATGGTACAGCAAAGGTTTGGTCTTTAGATGGCAAAGAATTATTGTCTCTGGGAGGCCATAAGAATTGGGTAATGTATGTTAATTTCAGTGAGGATGGCAAAAACCTAGTAACAGCAAGTCGAGACAAGACCGCGAAAATTTGGGATTTACAAGGGAAAGAACTAGCAACACTACGAGGTCATAGTGATACTGTGGCGAGTGCAGTATTCAGCCGGGATGGTCAAACTATTGCTACTGCAAGCTGGGATAAAACCGTGCGACTTTGGAATCCCAAAGGTGAAGAATTGCAAGTTTTTTGGGGACATACTGATGCTGTCTGGGGTGTCAACGTGAGTAAAGATGGAAAACTTGTAGCCAGCAGTGGCGAAGATGGGACTGTGAGATTGTGGAATATGGATAATGGGGAAGCAGGAAAATTCCAATCCCTAAATTTCAATCTTGGTGAAGCTGCTGCGGGGAGTGTTAGTTTTAGTCCAGATGGTAAAACTCTGGGTACAACTGGTCGTTACACAATGGCGAAACTCTGGAATCGCAAAGGACAGGAACTAGTAACACTTAACGGTCATAGTGATACCCTTAGAAGTCTCCAGTTCAGCCCCGATGGTCAAATTATCGCTACTGCCAGCCGAGATAAAACCGTAAAACTATGGAATTTATCTGGAAAAGAAATAGCGACTTTGCGCGGACATCAAGCAGATGTCAGAAGTGCGAGTTTTAGCCCTGATGGTCAAACCATCGCTAGTGCAAGCTGGGATACAACAGTTAAACTGTGGAATTTGGCTGGTAAGGAAATCATGACTTTGCACGGACATCAAGCTGGTGTGAGAAGTGTTAGTTTCAGTCCAGATGGACAAATTATTGCTACCGCAAGTGAAGATGGAACTGCTAAACTCTGGAATCGTCGGGGACAAGAATTAGTTACCCTCAAAGGACATCAAGCTGGGATACAGGCTGTAAGTTTCAGTCCAGATAGTCAGATTATCGCCACAGCCAGTAAAGATAAAACCGTGAAACTCTGGAACCGAGAGGGTAAAGAACTATTGACTCTGCGGGGACATGGGGGTGAGGTAAATGCAGTGAGTTTTAGCCCGAATGGAGAAACCATTGCTACAGTCAGTGAAGACATGACAGTCAAGCTGTGGAACGGTAAAGGAGAAGTGCTGCAAACCCTTGCAGGTCTGGATGCTGGGGTTAAAAGCGTGAGTTTGAGCCAGGATGGTCAGGTTTTAGCTTCTTCCGATTCTCTGGGTAAAGTCACTCTCTGGAATTTAGATTTTGATTCCAGTCCAGAGAAATTGTTGGTGCAGGCTTGTAATTGTGTCAGGGATTATTTGCAGAATAGTGCAGATATTAAGGAAGATGAAAGGGGTTTGTGCGTAGGCGTAGCCCGTCGTAGACATCGCATTACCAAAAACTCTCCTTAATTTAGCAGATGAAGCGATCTCTACACCAGCTTACAAAGTCTGCGATCGCCTCATAACAACTTACTAAACAGGAGATATACTATTTCTAGCAACAGGATGAAGCCGATTTATTAAAGCTTCTAATTCACCACCAGCAAGCAGCAATTCAATAACTTCACGACCTTGAGAAATAAATCTTTCAACTTGATCATCAAAGGTTATAGTACCTCGTAAAACCTCAGCTAGAGGTTTTCTTAAATGTAGATTATGCCAATGATTTGGTCTAGTTGCTTCAAATCTATGATCGTGAAAATCCCATGTACCAGAATTCTCTTTCAATCTTGAGCGCAGTTTAGTATATTCATCAGAATTAAAAAAATGTCCTTCAAATCGCTCCCACTTTTCAATATGAAAAGCTAAAATTAGACAAAAATCTGGGCCTAGATGAAAATTTGAAAGTTGCACGTGATGATCAAAGCCATCTATAAGAGTACCAATAAATATACCTGGGAACCAACCATCTAAAAGATCCAATCCTAATCGCCCCCACTGGTATTTCACTGGTACACAAGGAATAAGTGCATCTTTTTCAAATCCAATTCTTTCTGCTACCCAACACCAATTGGCTTCAGCAGCACGTAATGTCATGTTTTTTAGGTTAGGTAGTAGTGATTGAGCAGGTAAATAAGAAACTATACTTTCATAAGATACTGGTGCTGCTGGGCCTAAATTTTCCTCTGCAAGCATATCTATAAAATCATGAACTAGACTATCCTCTGATTTTGTTTCTAACCAATGTTTCAAAAACTTATATACATCACTCCAAGTCAGAGCTAAATCAGGCTGTTGTTCATGTTGTCGAGTTAATCCAGTAATTAGAATTAATTTATATTTTTGTGACCATTTTAAGTTACTTTCTGCATAGTCACGATATTTATCTAATTGACCTGGGCTTAAATATGACCATATCTTGTGTTCAAATATCAAGGCAAATTGACCAAAATCTGCCACCATATCTATTTGTCCACCAGGAAATGTATGTTGTGTTTTCCACTCAGGTAATATGTGAGTTAAAGGAAGAGGTTCTGGTAATTTTTGATTGAGATAATCTATAAACTCACGAGCAAGCAACTCTTTATTTCTCAAAAGCCAAGCAAAACCTTCAGTAATAAAATTCTCAATAGGATCAAGTTCTTGGCTTTTGGGATATTTACGCAATGCGCTAAACAAGCTATCTGACACGCCTGTATCCTCCATAGCTTCAAAAGTGTCTAGCATAACATACAGGCTAAGTAATGTAGCCAGGCGATCGCACTACACTCAACAATTACGTTAGTTAAAGCCTTTGGCGAAGCGATCGCCCTCTATTACCCAACTTCAAGCCGTTGCTTCAGAACTTTTGAACTATTGCCAAAAAATTTTGCTAACCGTAATGCTGTACTAGGCGTAACACCCTGCTTTTGATTTACAATCTCATTAATTTGCTGGTAAGGAACGTGAATTGCATCTGCAAGTTCTCGTTGTGATATTTCCATTGGTTCTAGGAAATCTTTGAGTAATATTTCACCGGGATGCGAAGGATATTTATGCTTTGGAACTCTCATCTCTTGATAATCTCCTACACGGTTATCATGCTATCAGAAAATAAACTATAAATAAATTTTTCGCGATCGCCTTACCGATTCACTACAACCTGATAATTATGGTAGACAAAGCTATACATCTTGGTAGCATTGAGTGAAGTACCTGTCAGCAATGGAGCGAGTGCGATGTATGCAACCTTCACACAACCACTGACTTTTGCAGAATTTCTTGCCTGGGATGATGGTTCAGGCAGAGAGTTTGAATTATTGGATGGGATTCCTGTGCCATTATCAGAACCAAATGCCAATCACGAAGATTTAATTCAGAGGCTGTGTGCCTACCTCGAAAATCACTGCCAAGAAAATAACCTGCCGTATGTGTCGCGCCAGTCTAAGCAGGTTCGGCTCAAAACAGCACCAGGAGAAAAAGAAAAAAGCCGAAAAGCTGATATTGTCATATTTGCTAGGGACGAATGGCAACGGATGAAAACTACCTCTAGTTCTGCTGCTGCATATATTCCCCCACCCGGAATTATTGAGGTTGTTAGTAACAATTGGAAGGACGACTACCTAACAAAACTTGCTGAATATGTTCGCGTAGCGTCTCGAAGAGAGGATTTAGGCGTTTTAGAATACATTATTGTGGACTATGCCGCTTTCGGTGGTATTCGCTTCATTGGCTCTCCTAAGCAGCCAACTATTACAATTTACCAACTTGAAGATGGCGAGTATTTACTCCCAAAGGTGCTTCAAGAAAATAATCGAATTGATTCGAGATTGTTTCCGAACATTCCCCTAACGGCTGAACAAATTTTTGCTATGAGTCGCTGATTGGCTCCTTATTCTCCTGATTTTTCACCAATTGAAAACTGTTGGTCTAAGGTGAAAGAGTTTTTGCGTTCGCTTGCTGCAAGAACTTATCAAGAATTAGATCAAGCGATTACAGATGCCTTCAATGCTGTGACTAAAAAAGACATTATTGGCTGGTTTACCCACTGGTGTTACTATATTGCACCCAACTGAGAACCGCTATATTGACACTCTACCAGGCTAGAAGCCGGGAGATTCACAACGATGGCACACTCATGCTATTAACTTCTCAATCAATACAGAAAAGTTAAGTTAGCGGTAATTCAAAAACTACATAACTTTTATAAATCGACTGCTGATTGATTAGGCGATATAAAAATGAAGACTTACAATTATTGAGAGCCTAATCATGAAAAATCAGACGAAAAACTGCTGGAAAAATAGAGTAATTACCAGCACCATCTTAGCCATGAGTTCAGCATTGATGTTGGCAACATCGGCAACAGCAGCTACTCTGAGAGTCAAGATTGAGAATCTAGCACCCCAAGGAGGTACTTTCTTGACTCCTCTGTGGGTTGGCTTTCACAATGGCAATTTTGATACTTACGATCGCAATGCACCTTTAAACCCTAATTTTCCGGGTACAGAAAGTGTTGTTGAAGATGGTGCAACAGCAGAAATTACAACTCAGTTCGCCAATTTTGGCGCGGGTGACGTTCAAGCTACAATCTTGGGAAATAATGGGATTCCAGGGCCAATTGATCCAGGTGAGACTGCTACATTTGATTTCGATTATGAAGCAGTTCGCAACAGTGGCCGCTTTTTTAGTTATATCTCAATGGTGATTCCCAGTAACGATTTCTTCATCGCTAATGGTAATCCTCTAGCTCATCCTATTTTCGATGAAGCAGGTAAATTCATCGGGACTGACTTTTTGGTACTGGGTTCTCAAGTGCTGGACGGTGGTACAGAAGTCAATGATGAATTACCTCAAAATACAGCTTTCTTTGGTCAACAAACCCCTAATACTGGTGTTGATGAAAATGGCGTAGTTCGCCTAGCTTCAGAGTTTGGCGGTTTCTTACCTGCTGGTAGTGGTGGTATTTTAGATGATCCGAGATTTGCGAATGCTAACTTCCTCACCCCAGGCTATCAGGTAGCTCGAATTACTGTAGAAAGAGTTCCCGAACCTGTTGCTAGTGTTGGTTTGCTGGCATTTGCTGGTTTACTGTGGCTAGGGCGTGGTTGGCATCGGCAAGTTAAGACTAAATCACTGATGAAAACTGGCGAATTGTAAAAGAGCGATCGCAATCTTAAAATTTGCCCCTTAGTTAACTTTGGATTAGGGGGCATTTTTTGCAAATAGCAAGTGTCATCAGAATAAAAAAACCCAATTTATTGTCCCATATTCCGCCATACGCCAAGCTAACAAATGTGAAGATATCAAAAAGTTAGAGGGTTTAAGGATTGGTTCAACTCTCTAACCTTTGCATAATATTATCAGTATTGAACAGGCGATGCCTACGGCAAGCTACGCCTACGCTATTTTGTATTATGCAAACAAAAACTGGGCAGTATTGCCAGATGCCAGATTCAAATTGAGATTATCGGCAGCAAAACCAGTGACACCTCGTAACTCAGCCAATAATTCACCTGCACCAAATCCGCTATTACCAGCTACGCCGTCACCTAAGTGGAAGTAGGTATTGCCACGATTCACTACGACATCTATCGCATCAATACCTTCAAATTGCAATAAATCGCCACCAGCGCCACGCCGGAATTGATTGATAATATCACTGCCATCACCCAGGCGATATATTACTTTATCAATTTGGCGATCGCTTCCCAAATACAGAGTATCATCTCCCAAACCACCAATCAGAATATCTGCACCAGTGCCACCATGAAGGGTGTCGTTACCTTCACCACCGCGCAAAATATCATCGCCACTCAAACCCCAAATAATGTCATCACCACCCTGACCGTTAATTACGTCATCGGAGTTATTAAAACCGCGCACATCATTATCTAAATCATTCAGAAAGGTGACGGTGTTGCGATTCCAAATGGTGTTTTGGGTGGAGTCTGCATTGAAGACATCAAAACTATCTTGCAGGGTTTCATCACCATCAAACAGAATGTTACCAATTTGACCGTGTTGACCACCGGGAATCGGCAAGTTATCCAGGTTTTCTAGAGCAAAGTCCTTGAGAATCACTTGGGTATCATCAACCCCTTCAAAACTGACAACTAAATCATCACCAGTTTGGGTAAGGAGCAAGTTTTTGGCAACTAAACCCTCTCCTGTAAATATGAGTTCATCAAAGGTTTCCCGCACTTCCAGCGAGGGATTGCTTCCCCGTCCTACTCCCTGAAACCCTTCTACCTCAATAGTGCGATCACCACGGTTGACTTTGACTGGATAGATATTGCTATCAGCATTCGCCGTTGATGCAGAATTTTGGATGAAACTGACTCCGCCCATATCCCGCAATCTACCCCCCGATTGAACGAAGATTGCACCTCCTCGTCCTTGACCATTCTGAAAGCCAGTACCACCAACAGCAGAATTGAAGAGAAATGAACTGTTCCTGACGTTGAAGATTGCGCCGTTAGAGACAAAGACTGCACCTCCTAAACCTGCGCCACCGCCGCCTTGTCCTCCCACACCGCCGTTACCTGGACTGTTACCAGTAAAGGTTGAGCGACCATTACCTCCATTCGCCCCAGCGCGTCCAGCCCCAGCAAATGCGCCACCTACGCCCCCAGAACCGCCAGCACCACCGGGGCGAGCTTGTCCTCCCAACACGTTAGCACCGCCGCCGCCACCACCGCCGCCGCCGCCACCGCCACCACCGTAGCCACCAAAACCACCACCGCCACCGCCGCCACCACCAGTAGCATTTCGGAAAGCACCAGCACCGCCAGCACCGCCGCCGCCGCCGCCGCCACTACCACCAGCGACCCCAAAGCCTCCTGAGCCACCACTCACACCCCCACCAGCTCCCAAGCCTGTAGTTCCGACTATCCGACCGGCAGCACCACCGCTACCGCCGCTACTTGGGACGATACCACCAATAGCGAAGAAACTTGGTAAGCCACCACTACCACCCGGAAAGCCATTGCTTCCAGCCGAGGAATCATTTCCACCCCGCCCACCGTCGCCACGACCAGCAAAACTATTACCTCCGACTGCTCGGTTATCAAAAAACACGACATTATCTGCTGTGACATTAGCACCTGGATTCAGAAACAGGCCTCCTCCAGCCCCTAAACCGCCACCACCGCCTCGACTGCCGTTTCCTCCTTGAGCAAGACCCCTGTTAATCTGCAAATTATTAAATGTAACAGTGCTGTTATCAATGAGAAATAGGGAAGTGCGCCCCTGTCCATTGAAGCCAGTAAAGCTAGTCCCATTCCCCTGGAAGTTAATGTTATTGCCTTGTCTGATGACAATTGGACTATTTAGTTGAGCAATGCTATTAATGACGATGGTATCAGTTCCAGGTAAGGCTTCTGCGGCTGTGACAGCTTCTCGTAAACTTAACAGCCCGTCTGTGGGATTAACAACATCATTGAGTGTAGTAACAGTAAAAGTTGCCATGTGAGTATCCTTTGATTAGTAAATTTAGGCAGAATAGGGAATACCACCGCCTTTATAGAAGCGGCGTTACATTTAGTTTTAATTTGTGGATTTTAAGAAAAATTAAGAGTAAATCACACCCCGATATTTTAAACTTCTCCGTGGTTGGGAAATTGTAGATATAACTTGGTTTTTAATATAAAGTGCGCCACGATAAATTAGAGTTTGATATGTTGGTACATTTTGGTTAACAACTGAACAGTTAATATTGTAAGCAGCACCACGATACTTTAAAGATACTTTTGCTGTTGTTCCTTTAGATAAAGTATCATCGCATTCATAGGGTAATAATTGATAATTTATTTCCATTTTCCTAATCGCTATTGTAAGTGAATTAAGTGCTGTTTTGCTGCAACATTTGATTTTGTGTTTCAGCAATGATTTATTTATAGGATTTCTAGAAATGAATGTCGATGTATAAAAGTTAAGGATTTAGCACAAAGTCGATTTACTTAACTTTTCGCCCTCTTTCTCAGCCACAGGTGCAGTTTATTGCTATTTCACTCAATTAAGTTAAGTCAGTTAAGCCAGATAAGTCCTTAGCTTTTCTGTATCGACAATTATTTGCTCTGATTCCATTATGGTAATTGTGAAGCAGAAAAAATCAAGCTTCAACAAGTCGAAATAACTCAAATTAGGATGTTAATCATGAATACTCAATCTGTAAATAATTCCAATAACGACACCAAAATCAATAGCCAAAATACTGTTAAGTACCCAGAACTAAACGACTCAGAATTAGAGGTTGTTTGCGGAGGTGGAAATTTGATTGGACGTAGAAGGACTAGCCATCGTCCCCAAGTTATTCTGCGTGCAGATTGGTTGGTGATCCTCAATCAAGGGCTTGATAGTACTATTTTACTTGATCAACTAAACATTTTTTTTATCTTTTTTGTATATTCAAATATTCTAGGCTAAAAATCAACGATAGCAGTATCATTATTACTAATAAATTTTCATAAAGCTGTAGCTGCTTACAAGTTTTTTTTGCAAGAACCAATTGCTCCAGAGGCGTAATTAGAGGATTTGAATTGGGAGAAAGTGGACATCTCGCCCACTTTTTCCATGACATTACAGATGAGAAGATTTTGCTTGCAGTTTCCTTTCTCCCTTGCGTCCTATGGGAATACACATTGGTGTCCCCACAACTGGGTCAGCCACAACACGACACTCTAAGCCAAAAACCTCTTGTACCATCTCTTCAGTCATTACCTGCTGGGGTTCTCCAGCCGTGAAAATCCGCCCTTGTTTCACAACAACTAGATAATCTGCATAACGACAAGCCTGATTTAAATCATGCAACACCATGACAATAGTCCGTCTCTGATGTTGGTTCAATTCATATAATAAATCTAAAACTTCTATCTGATGTGCCAAATCTAAAAAAGTAGTCGGTTCATCTAACAGTAAAATATCTGTATCTTGTGCTAATGCCATTGCAATCCAAGCACGTTGTCGTTGTCCACCAGATAAAGTATCTAATCCTCTGTCGTCCAACTCTAATAAACTTGTAATTTCTAGTGCCTGTTGGACAATTTTTTCATCTTTTTCTGACCACTGCTGTAACCAATTTTGATAAGGATAGCGTCCTTGTGCTACCAAATCTCTGACTGTTAATCCTTCCGGCGCAACTGGGCCTTGCGGTAAGATACCTAATTGCTTCGCTACATCCTTAGTAGAAAGATTAAAAATAGATTGCCCATCAAGGTAGACTGTACCGCCATAGGGTTTAAGAAGTCTAGCTAGACCTCGTAATAAAGTTGATTTACCACAACCATTTGCACCGACTAAAGCACTAATTTGTCCCGTAGGAATTGACAAATTCAGGTCACGAATAATTGGCGCACCATCGTAAGCTAAAGACAGACCCTTGGTTGATAATCCTTTCATAGTTGTTACCGTTTTTAATTTTGAAGGAGGCAGGAGGTAGGAGGCAAGGAGCGAGAAATTTCTGAATTTTGTAGCTTGCTTCCCGTAGTGAATTTTGAATTTTGAATTTTGAATTGATCTATTTCTTCCGATTACGAATTAACAAATAGAGAAAATAAGGCGCACCGATAGCAGCAGTCACGACCCCACAAGGAATTTCTATAGGTGCAAACAAGGTTCTGCCTAGCAAATCTGCTGCGACAACAATCACTCCCCCTAACAATGCAGAGGTAGGAATCAAGCCTTCATGATTTGTACCTACCAACTGTCTGCCTAAATGGGGTGCAATTAAACCGACAAAACCAATCATTCCCGCCGTGGCGACTCCTGCACCGGCTAAGGCTACACCCACTAGCACGAGTAAACCACGTTGCCATTCCACCCGGCTACCTAAACCTTTGGCAACATCATCTCCTAAATTTAAGGCGTTCAAATGCCTTGCCAATGTCAACGCCATCGGTACGAATACAATTAACCAAGGTAAGAAGGAAAAGACTTGCTCCCAGGTGCGTCCGTAGACACTACCAGCCAACCATACAAGGGCATCACTGACGCTGTAGATTTCGCCAAAGGTAATCATCAAGCTGGTAAATGCGCTGGCGATCGCAGACAACCCCACGCCCATTAAAATTAACAAAATGGGGGAACTACCATTATTCCAAGCTAGGGAGTAAATGAGCATCGCCATCAATAAAGCCCCAGCAAAGGCTGATAGAGGCAAGGTGTAAATGGGTGCAGCCGGAAATAAAATAATAACTGTCACAGCTGCCAGACTCGCGCCGGCATTGATGCCAATAATCCCAGGGTCAGCTAAGGGGTTACGTGTCAGTCCTTGAAAGATAGTACCAGAAATTGCCAGTGCTACCCCCACCATAAAAGCGATAAGGGTACGAGGTAGACGCAGATTGTGAATCACAAAAGCATGGTCTGGATTGCCTGTATCTATACCAAATACAGTTTTGACGATATCTAAGGGAGAGATGGGATACTCACCCCTACCCACATTGATCACCATCGCGATCGCAATTACTACTGCCAAGCAAAGCAGCATCAGTGGTACGCGTCGGTCTATGCGAAAAGATATCGCCTCGGAACGAATGACGAGCCAATCTACCTTCATTTCTTCACCTTTGACTTAGCCAAGTAGACAAAAAAGGGCGCACCAACTAGTGCTGTCATTACTCCCACAGGTAATTCTTGAGGTTTGAGTAAGATACGCGCAGCGACATCAGCAACTAAGAGTAAAGTTGCACCCGCCACTGCGGAGTAAGGCAAAATCCAACGGTAATCAGCTTTGATGAAAAATCTCACCATGTGGGGAACAACTAAGCCAATAAAGCCAATTGGCCCAGCCAGAGATACGGAACTTCCCGCCAGTAAAACAACGCTGACGGCTGTCGTGATTTTCACCCAAGCTGTCTGTTGACCCAGGCCTTTAGCTACGTCTTCACCCAGACTCATAGTAGTAATTTGTCCACCAAGGGCAAAGGCCACTACTAAGCCAATAACAACAAAAGGCAATGCTGACAATAATATGTTGAAATCCCTTCCAGCTAAAGAACCAGCCAACCAAAATCTAATTTCTTCTAAGGTGCGTTGACTGACGATGAGAATAGCCGTGGTGAGTGAAGAAATCAGAGCCGTGATCGCTGCGCCTGCTACGGTGATATTTAATGGTGTAGCTCCTCCTCGCCCCAGAGAACCAAGGAAGTAAACTAATATAGCGGTGACTCCTGCACCTAAAAAGGCCACAATAGTCAAAACACTCAAGGATGAGCTACCAAACACAAAAATTGTGGCAACTACAGCCAATGCAGCCCCCGATTCAATCCCCAAAATCCCCGGATCAGCTAGAGGGTTGCGTGTCAAACCCTGCATTAATGCCCCGGCGACTGCTAAGGCTGCACCTACCAAAAGAGCAACAAGCGATCGCGGTAATCTCACTGTCTGAATCACTAAATGTTCATATGAACCATCAAAGGTGATAAAGGATTCCAGAATCTTGTTTAACGGTATTTCTGCCGCACCCAATGTAACACTGTACACCAAGCAAGTTAGCAGGATAAGTATGCCTAGAATCAGACCCACTAATGGCGATATTTTCGGTGTGTTCCAGTTTTTGGGTGATGCTGTGGTTGCTCTTGTCATTATCTTGTAGTTAATTGAAAAATATAGTCATTTAGGTAAGTAAGTTGTGCCTTATGTGACATTTGCAATTTCAACATCGTAATTGACAATTTTTATACATTTATTGAGTATTTAAGCAAGGTATATTCTATAAATGTTTCGATTTATAGGCTGATATGAGCAGTAAGTTTCAAGATTATACTTTATACTTAATCAGTAGCTTTTTTCAACTGTTTGTGTGTTGCTTCCATGAATAAAAAGAAATAACTGCGAAATTCAGTTAACTGCTGTAAATAATATATCTCAATAGAGTATTCATAGGGCCCTAACTTTGTATCTAAGCCTTGGGGTAATGAATGCAACCATTGTGATAAGCCTAATATTTCTAAGGTTTCATAGATGCGTTCGTCGCTGATGTTCTGATTGAAAAAGGTGAGATTATTGCGAACTGTCGTTTGAAACAGTTGTACATCCTGAGTGACTAAGCCCACTTTTTGAGGTAAGTCTGTGAGAAGAGTCTGATTAATTGGCACACCTCCTAAGTGAATTGAGCCTGATTTTGGGTCATACAATCTCAGTAATAACCGCGCTAGGGAAGATTTACCGCTACCTGTACGCCCTAATAAACCTAATAGTTGTCCCCCAGGTAAATTAAAGGATATGTCTTGCAGAACCAAATCCCTTTCTTCCGATTTCCGGTCATTGTAGCTAAAGGAAACGTGATCAAAAGTTACAGAAAGTGCGCCTTGAGGCAGTCTTTGTTCACCTCCTGCACTGAGTTGGGATTTGACTTGTAGTAAATCTTGAATCCGGTAAATACTGGCTTCTGCTTGTTGGAGGACTTCAAATTGGTTGCGAATTTGCTCGATTGGTTCGCTGAGTAAGTTGGTGTAGTAGTACAGTAGATATACTGTACCAATAGTAATAATATTTTGATTCCAAAGGTAAGCACCGACGCTTAAGGCGATCGCAGTTCCTAATGTAAAAATACCGTTGGTTGTCGCCCAAAGAATAGTGCTGGCAAAACGGGCTTGATGATATACAGGTAGCCAGCCTTGCAAAATTTTGTGGAAGCGTTGCATCACATAGCTTTTAGCACCATTAGCACGGATGTCTTCCATCCCAACGAGTTGTTCGCCCACGAAACCAAAAAAATCGGCACTAATTTGGCGATAAGTTCTCCAATAGGGAACGGCTATGGAACGCAGACGTATCAAAGTAGATAAGGCTATTAGGGCAAAAAAGGCGATCGCTAAACCTGCACGCCAATCTTCGGCAAATAGAACTACAATCACACCTAACATCAATAGCAAATTGCCCAAGATGTAAACGGTAAAATTGGAAAAGAATTGCGAAAGAGAGTGAACATCTCCGTCTACTCTCTCTAGTAATTCACCGGGTGTAGTGTATTTATGAAAGGATAAATCTAGTCTCAAACAATGCTCAACTAAGTCAACCCGTAAAGCGTTGGTGGCTCTCCAAGCGACGTTTTCGCCGTAGTAGGTAGCAGTAACGGTGATGAGTTGAGTGATGACAGCTACAGCTATAAATAGTAGAGCGGCTAAAAGTAAGTTTCGCCCAGAACCACCAGCTACGGCTGTGTCTATGAAGTAACGCAGAATTTGCGGGTTGACTAATTGTAGTCCGATGCTGGCTAAGAGTGCGATCGCAAATTTGATCACTCTCCCCAGCAAACAAATTTTCGCATTGATGGGGCATTTTTACCCAAACAACCAGATTTAGAACGTCCCATTCATTTCACTGAATTTCAGTTTCAACCAGATACCGGACTTTATTCCCGTCTCCTCACGGAAATTTTTATGTATCTGGATAAGACGGAAATACGCAACGATTGGCGAGGAACTGTTATTTGGATGAGTCGCCGCCTCGATCCTGGTATCCCGATACGCTATTGGGAGTTTTTTGAAAGTCAACGAGTGCAAGTAATTTACCTAGATGAGTTGAGAGACTTAACTAATCAATCAATTGGTTTAGGAACTCTTACGTTGGTAGTTGAACCACCAGAATAGGCGAGTGTAAAAGCTCGGAGTTTAATTGAGAGGAGTAGACAAGTTCCTGATGAACAAGTCAGGAAAAAATTAGTAGAATTAATAGAGACAATCATTGTTTATAAGTTTCCTCTCAAGAGTCAAGCGGAGATTCAGGCAATGTTAGGATTAGGCGATTTGAAACAAACAAAGGTTTACCAAGAAGGCTTGGAAGACGGAGAGCGTAAGGGGCGCGTTGAGGGTAAACTTGAGGGTAAACTCGAAGCAGTACCTCGGTTATTGAAATTGGGGTTGACTTTAGAACAGGTAGCAGAAGCCCTCGAAGTAGACGTTGCAGAAGTTAGAAAAGCTGCGCGTGTCCAATTTTTATCATGCCAATTTCACTAAATTACGGACACGATACTGCTTGACTTCCTCTAAAGATGGCTGTTCTGCTGAGTTCCAAGCTGTCATAACTGAACCTTTCACTCCACCCTGGCTTGATAAGCACTGCGGCTATTTCCATCGGCTGTGGTGAAATCAATGCGAACATCAGCCCATTCTTGGTTAATTTCATCACTTGCTAAAATTTGACCGACTTTGTGATATTCCAGCCAGTTCCAACCTTCAAGCATCCAAATCTCTCGTTCGGCGATTTGTGCAAATTTGGGTAAACCAGCCCAGCCTCGATAGTATGCATACAGTTTTTTGACTGAACAATTACGTCGGACTAATAAATCTAAAATTTCCGGTTTTAAACGACCCCAGTATTGTCCTTGAGGTAAATCAAGTAAGGTAGGTGCAAACTGATGTCCACCAAAATGACTACATCGCCAAAAACGTAAGTTACTGTTATTTGCAGCAGCGTATTCAGAACGCAATGTTTGATAAATTGGATAACCAAATCTGCTACAAGCCACATCCACTTTACCGTCGGTGCAAATGAGTAATTCTCGAATGTGGTTTGTTTGTTGGCGATATTGGGTAAAATTTGGTAGTTCTTCTGGATTTTTGAGTAAAGCTAATGCCAAAGAACCCAGTAAAGCATGAGGTACGATAAATTCTTGTTTCTCAAATTGGGCAAAAAACTTTGCTGGTCGGCGATAGTAGAATACACGAGTATAACCTGGATGGGAGTATTCCCGGTCTGGTGCGATCGCTATTACTCGAATTTTTCTACTACCTTCGCAAACAAAGTTTAATGCTGCTAATAAGCCCTGTCGCATGGGGTCAGGTTCAATCCAGAAGTTATCTGGCCAAGGTTGTGCAGCTTCAATAATTAAGTATTGTGTTACTGCTATAGCAGAACCAATGGTGTCTTCACCGTTAGCTTGGGAAATCTCGGAACAAAAACGACAATTGTTTTGAGTTTTGTTAGTTGACATATTGATAATTACTTCACTAAATATTTAAACAAATCATCAAGAATGAGATTGGCGGCGATGTAGCTTCCACCGTGCCAATAATCATCACCGACCTCATAGACTTTGCCTAACTTAACTGCATTTAATTGGAGCCATAAAGGATGGTTAAGAATGTAATTATAGTTATCTGCTTGTGGATGCTGTTGCAGAAAAATCACATCCCCATCTGCATATTCAATAGTTTCAATCGACATATCAATTCCCTCTTTTTGAATGGGAGAACGAGGTAAGCCCACATCCTGAATGACCATGCTGCATATATGTTGTCCTTCTCCCCGCAGGCGAATTCTATCTGCGTAAATCCTGACGAGTGAAACTTCTGTGGTGTGGAGAGAATCGCCTAATGCCTGTTGTAACTCTGTTACCCGTTGCTGATAATTATTGACGGTAATATCTGCCTCAGATGATTTACCCAATGCTTCAGCAAACGATTGAAAGCATTCCTGCCAACGAACGATTTTACCGTTCCACCATTCACAGGTAACTGTCGGTGCAATTTGCGACAATTGATTATATAAGCTTCCTTGTTGTGTCAAATTAGAAACCGAAAGAATTACGTCTGGCTTTAGCGTCAGAATCTTTTCTAAATTGGGTTTTCCAGACTCACCAACCATCGCCACTCCTTGAGCTTTATTCTGCAAGTAAGCAGGTATATCTCCAGCAGATACATCTCCAAAGAAGACAGAAGCACCTACAGGTTTGAAACCCAAAGTCAATGCAATCTCCAAACTTGCTTCATCTAGCACTACTATTCGTTGTGGGTCATTAGGAACGCAGGTTTCACCCATAAGATGTTTGACTATTCTGCACTGTGAAGGCAATAACTCATTAGAGCTAGTTAAGTTTTGTGAGACATTATTAGCACAAGCAGAAAACAGCACAATTGCCAGAAGCGTTAACCCAAATAACCTAAACCCACGACGAATTTTATGCATTTTGAAATATTAATTTAGTTCTACTCGCAGTGCTGGAAAATCTAAAATTCCACTGACAGTGTTCCTCTCAACGTAAACGGCGCGACAGGATCAACGCGAGTCCGGCGCTGGCCAGTAGCTTCGATATAATCAATATTGAAAAGGTTATTAACGTTAATGCCAGCCCGCCAGTTATTTCGCCGATAAAATATACTGGCATCAGTACGTACATAACTAGGTACTTGAAAAGAGTTATTCAGATCCCCTTGCCGTTCGCCAACATAAAATAAGCCCAAGCCAAATCCTAAGCCTTGGAAATCACCTGTTTGAATTTCATAAGTTGACCACAAACTGGCTGAGTTAAACGGCACACCATCAAGCAAATTACCCGGTTGTAGGTTATTAAGCTAATCAGCATTTAAGTTGCATAAAACCAGGGCTGAAGCCCTTACTACAAGCGAATCAGTCTGGAAAAATGAATGAAGATTAGCTTATCTTTGGTAACTCTGGCATCGGTGTAAGCGTAAGAAGCAATCATATTCCATCCCGGAAGAATTTGTCCTGTGACATCCAACTCAATACCCCTGCTTCTTTGCTCTCCTACAGGAATAAAGAAACCTCGATTGTCTGGATCGGGTGCGGGAATATTACTCCTGGTGAGTTCATAAGCAGCTAGGTTTGTGATTAGTCTACCGTTGAGAAACTCGCCTCTAATGCCAACTTCATACTGCGTGCCGCGTATTGGTTCAAGCAGTGAGCCATCTACACGAATACTAGTATTAGGTTGAAAGGAGCTACTGAAGCTGGTATAAAGAGAGATTGGCTCAATCGGTTGATAAACAATGCCAGCTCGTGGACTAAAGGCTTGGGATTCCCGTTCACTGGTGAGAGTAGTTTGATTAATGTTATCAAAGCGTCCTCCTACTAACAGTTTTAAGTTTTCAGTTAGAGTAACTTGATCTTGCAGAAAAAAGCCAAAAGAATTTGTTTCAGTCCGGTTAGGAAAGCTAAATGGAAACTGATCTCTCGGAGGTGGGGAAGCAATTCCATAAACAGGGTTAAATATATTGATGCTGGGAGCATCAGCAAATAGAGCCAAACCTTCTCTTGTTTGCCATGACAAATCAACACCAAATAAAAGCGTATGCTCGACTGATCCAGTAGTAAAATTTCCTACTAGATCGGTTTGCAATGCGTAGGTTTTCGCTTCACTCTCGCTAATAACAAATTCCCTAGAAACTTCTCCAGTCTCCTCATTCAGTCTAAGAGGCTCAACGTAAGCTAAAATAAAGTCTTCATAAGAAAATCGAAACCGATTGCGGACTGTCCAGTTATCGTTGAAACGATGCTCTAATCGATATCCTGCTGACGAATTTATTCTTTCACTAGAGTCATCTAGTTCACCTAAGACTCGATCAAAGGGAATATTGGCAACGCCTGTACCAAAAGCAAATAATCCCCCGTCAAACGGACGCTTATCACTTAAGTAATCCAATTCAAATGTTAGGTCAGTGCGATCGCTAATGTTCCAGCTAACTACAGGTGAAATGAAAAATCGTTCCACTTCTGTGTCAAAATCCCGAAAGTTTCCTCCTTTTTCATAAGCGGTATTCAAGCGATAGAGTAATGTACCCTCTGGGTTTAAAGGGACTGAGAAATCAAGGGTTGGTCGCACTAAACCGAAACTTCCTACTTGCAACCCAACAGCATAAAAAGGCTCTGAAAGCGGTTGCTTTGTCACGTAGTTAATAATACCACCAGGATCTAAATTCCCGTAGAGTACAGAAGCTGGTCCTTTGAGGACTTCTATCCGTTCCAAATTTGCCGTTTCTACAATAGAAAAATCGTTTCTAAAGCCGTCGCGGAGATTCCCTCCAAATTGTTGAAATCCGCGAATGTTAAATACTTCAGATGTGCCACCAACCGTATTTCCCCTCTGCACACCACTGACATTACGCAGTGCGTCTGAGGCTCGAATCACTTGTCTGTCCTCTAACACCTGTCGGGGAACTGCTTGATGTCTTTGATTACCTGCCCACTCTGTTCTACCTCCGCGACTAACATCCGACAAGCACAAGAAGTTTTGACCACCTTGCATCACCTCACCTGTATATAATTTACGGTTTCCTGACAGACGAAAACCTATTTCAGGGCTTCTTTCCTTACCTGCTGGTTCCTCCAAGATAATATGGTTGAGGAATTGATTATTTTCAATATCTATAGAAATACCATCCGGTAGTAACGTGCGCTGCCAATATCCTTTACCAATAGACTTTGAATATTTCAAAAAAATGTCATTTTCAGATGAATGATGTAAATTACCGTTAATAGGTGTTTTTCAAACATTTCATCCATATTTTGGATTGATAAGATACCAGCCATCTCTAGTTGCACGGTTTGAAGAGTAATATTTCTAACTATATTAGCAGGAATTAGAGAATATTTCTCAATAAGGATGTGACCTAACCCCCCTTAAAAAGCAGGGCTGTTTCATTCCACAAGATGAAGGAGTTTGTCAATATCATGAGAGAGAAATCTTTGAGCAATTGTGATGGAATGATAACCATTTCGACGAAGTATATTGAGTACGATCGCTCTAATAATGGAAAGATTTGCGGGAGCGTTGCCGAGACGGATTGTCGAACTATCCTCTTTCAAAACAACATCTTTCACCCAGTGGAGGCAATTTTCGATACCCCAATGACCGCGAATACCGAGAGCAAATTCCTTCGCTGTGCAAATCAGACTGCTAATATAATTCGTAATTGCGCTTAGTACAGCAAGCCCTATGTAGAGACATTACAGTGCAACATCTCTACCTGACTTTTCACGTCATGTGGAAAAGTCCACGGAAAATCTAACTTCCAAACCATGATTTCAAAGTCTCTCTCCTCGCAGGAGAGAGATTCAGAGAGAGGTTTTCCAGATACCGTGAAAAGTTAGCATCTCTACAGGGATTAAATGTTTTCTCAAACATCCTCTGATAGTATTTACAATTTTTGAGCAAAACCTTGGAGGACTAAATCATCGGGGGTGAAGGGTTTAAAGTTAGCAAAATCCCACTTAACATCTGTAGATGAGTCCCATTGATATTTCTGGAAAAGATACAAACAGAATGTTTTGATGATGGCAATTGATAAAGAAGTCCCAGGACAGATTCGCTCATGTCCTTGGCTGTTCCAAGATAAGATGTCAGAAAAATTTCGTGTTACGTCAAAAGTATCGGGATTTTCGTATCTATTTGCATCCCGATTGGCTGTGAAGATAGAACCCATTAACAGCGTCCCTTTTTGGAAGGGGCATTTTTTCTCCCCAATCGTAATTTCGCCTGATTGAGTGGTAAGTTGACTGACAAATCGCACAGGAGGATAAAGACGGGCTGTTTCTAAAATTACTTTTTCGGTAAGTGTGGCATTTTCTAAGACAGATTTATTCAGGGGTTCTTGTTTATTACCGATCTCATTTGCCTCTGCCATAACATCATTTCTTAAGCCATCGTTAAGACAAAGAACACCAATTACTGAGCCTAAAAGCGCACTTGTACCAGCAGTTCCGGCCAGATGAGTCATATCAAATAGGCTGTTAGCAATTTGGTGTTCATTTAATTGATGCTGAGAACCAATTTCTAAATAAGCCGCCCATTTGGGAGATTGTTTGTATCGCTCAATTAAACGCTGGCGATGTTGAATATGTGGTGCGCTTTTGCTTCTGAGTAGATACTTGACTACGAAATTGGGTAAAAGTGCTAGTCCTATATCTTGGATATAAGCCTGAGAAGCAGTGACTTCTTCTTCAGAGAATGACATCTCAAACACAAGTTGGTGCAGAATCCGCAATATCATCGCTGGTAAATCTTTGCCAATGTGTAATTGACCTTGTTTGGCAGCATCTGCTAGGTTTTGATTAACTAGTTTCCCTAATGTCTCTGCCGTTTCTAAAGGGTCTGGTAAAGCTTGTAATATTACGGCACGTACCCCACTATGTTCTTGACCATTCGTTCCCAAACTGAGGGGATTGTTGAGGAGATAGCTAGAGGCTCGCATTTTAATGATGCCTAAATAATTACTTCTAATTTGAGGCTCAGTCTGCATCAGCCGTTTAACTTCAGCATGAGTAGAATGGATAACTGCTTGGTCTAAGGCAAAAAACTTGTTGCCGATATTATCCTTGCGGATATAGAGAAAGTCCCGCCAGTCTTTGAATATGATGACAGCTTCCAGATAATAGAAAATCAAAAGCAGCAGCTTACCAATGGGGCTAGTATTACCGACTTTGGCAAGAATAGATGAAAGCCAGATTTGGCGATTGTGGGCTGTCAAAACTTTTTCTTTGAGTTCCATGTTGATTGGGGGACAGGTGACAGGTGACAGGGGATAGGGGAAGACAAGGGAGAATCATCAAAGACTAATGCCCAATGCTCTAACTAAATGTTAATGCTCTGAGGAATTTTAGAAGGAAGCAGATATTCATACGGTGGGCGAATTAAGTTGCGCTTTTTGATGGTGATTTCAATCTGTTCAAGATGGCTTTGGAGCGATCGCAATAAGGGTTCGACTTTGGGATCTGGAAAGTGCTTTTGCGGATATTCACCCAATTTGTTGTAATATAAAGAACCTAACAAAGCCAACAGGCTATACTGCTGTTGCGCCTGCTCTAGTGGTGGCAATAAATTGAGGTAGTCTTGCTCAGTTACTTCTCTTTTGAGAATTGAGGCTGGTAAATAACCGGCTAATGGGAAGCCTGGGATGTAAGCCATCAAATCTTTTTGGGGAAAGTTGACAGCAGCGTGTTGCACACTAGCGGTAAAAATAATTAACGTAACAGCATCAACTAAATATTCCTGTGTTTTGATCCCACCGTCTTGACCAAAATCAGCTATACGACCGCCATCATGAGCTTGCACTTCCGCCGCCCAAGCCTGAATATATGTGTCATTTTGAATATCTTGGTCTGTTGTGTAATAAAGTTTCAGGTAATCTGAAACCCATTGACGAATAGCATCCCAAGTCAATAAGGCATCATCTCGGTAAGGATAAACAGGTAAGAGGTTAGGATCGTCCACGCCACGCTGTTGGAGTTGTTTGGGTAACATGGCTCTGTTGAAGTCGAAGCTTTGTAAGCCCAGCACTGTTAACACACGTGAGTTATCAATTGTTGATGAGAGTAAAGTATCAACACCACCAAAAGGAGCAATTAGAGCGCGTTGAGCAGCATCGTTGATGGCTAAAGTTCCCTCAAAATGGGGACGTAGCAGCAAGTTAAGGGGGTGGCTACTGGGTAATTGACGATGGGTAGCGATCGCAAAACTCCCAGCTAATAGATGTGTTCTAGCTAGGTGGGTGACTGGTTCGTGAAAGTTGCTATCGGCAATCTCAACAATGGTTTTGGCAATTAGCCAAGCGTATTTACCAGATTTAGGGGTAATGATCGGGTAATCTTCCCCTGGGGTTTGACCGCATTGAATGGCTACTGGTCTTAATAGACGGTTGGGGTCTGAACCTTTGGGTACGGCAAAAAGTGCTAAAGGTGCATAGAGATATTTTTGCGCGGTGGGAAATGAACCATTGATAGCACCTTTAAAAATGGCATAGTCTAGCAGGTATAGTCGGCCTTCCTCTCCTGCAACTGCGAGGGAATCGTCACTTCCCATCACGCCTTGATAGTCTGCATCAGTGACAGGGAATTTGTCCCCTAGACTGGTGACTCGCTGAATCATCACAGGATTGTAGCCAGCTACCCGCATATAAGCAAACACTTCATCTTCTTGGAAAGAATCTGCGATCGCTGGTACTGGAATCACCGGGAATAATTTCTGATAATCTTCAAGACTTTTAACGTGACCTGTGGGTTTTCCTTGATCAAGCAGTTTCCTAATTCGACTTAAGGAATCCCCCAAAATTAAGACTCCACTTTCCTTAATCAGCGAAAACAACAAATCATCGAGTTCTCGAAAATCAGTCGAAAATCCCCGAATCAGCATTTGCGGGATAATTTGCAGCAGTCTAGCAATGACGCTGATGTTGGCTGGTATCGCCCCTTTCAGTACAGCTTCCAGGATAAATAGTTTGACATCATCACGAATCGATTCTGAACCGCGATTACCTCGGTTGGTAATCAACGTATTCACAAAAATAATCTTTAATTCTTTAACTAACAACAAAAACCATCTAGTTGGGAATCCTTCCCCATCAGGTAGCTGATCCACCATCGCCATAGGTGGAATATAGCTGTAGTTATATGTATATCGCTGTCTAGCTATTTCTAGACTGGGGTTGCTTGAAGCACTGCTCGAATTATTAGGTAATGAAGTAGTCATAAAAACTCCGCACAGCAAATGATTTCCAAAGAGTCTTAAAAGTTAATTGCAAATAACCTTTTTAATTCACCTATGTAATCAATCAGGTGATTTGCAAAGTTTTATGACTTAAAATCAGGTAAATTTTTGAAGAATTTCAGTGATATACAGGTATTATCGCAACGAGACTTTCGGTTGCAGTGTTTTTTAAGAAATTTTATATATTGGGTGTAATTAAGACGGCTTTTCTTCAATCTAAAATGGGCATCGGTCAAAAATCAAAAGTCAAAAAGCTTATAAGCGAGGCTTTTGAACGATTTTAAATATCGCCCTTGCTCCCCTGCTTCTTTTTGCTTTTCTTGCCAGCATCAAAATTCGCGGATTGTCTCACCATTACCGCGCTCTTAATGCTTTGACAACCCCCTGGTTTTAGTTCTCAAATCAGGTCGCTGAGAAATAATTAAATTTTTCTATAATTTTTTCGATACTAGCATTGTGATCTAAGAAAGAAAATAAATGCTTATAGCGCAGTTTGCCATCTTTATCTAATACAAATTGGGCAGGTAAAGGCGCACCTAGGGCTTGTCCTACTCGATAGGTACGAAATATTCTACAACTAGGGTCGCTCAGTAATGGCATTTTTAACCCTAAATCTCTTACAACTCTTTGACTTTGTTTTTCATCGGTACTAGTAATTAATAAAATTTCTATATTGCGCTGTTTAAATTCCTCATAGTTTTCATTTAAGGCTTTAATATGAGGAAAGCAAAATGGGCAATATTGCTTTTCTGTAAAAATTCGCGTAAAGGCAAGCAAAACTGGTTGTTTACCGCGATAATCGGATAATTTAACTAACGTTCCGTTGGTAATATCTGGCAATTGAAAGTCTGGTGTTCCTATCTCTAACCTTAGTTCATTGCTAGCTGGAATCGGTAGAAAATTACGGAAGAAACGTTCATTAAACAAGCCGATAAAATCTGTTGAAGTTAACATATAAAATTCAAATTGCAGTGTTCATCTGTGGTATGGATGATTTTATTCCTGAAACTTATACAAGCAGCGAGGTATAGGGTTTTCTAATCACATGAGGTATATTATAGCCCCCTCCTTGCTTGCGCTACGGTGTACACACAAGTTTAATAACCTTATTCCACATCGTTTTTAGCGCATTATGATAAAGCAAGCAGCGATAAGTTCTCATCTTCATAAAATAATTTTATCGCGTCGAAATTCTGATGCAGCAAATTCTCAACCTGTGATGTCGAACAGTTTCCAAGGCAAAGCCAAATAACTTTCGGTGGCTTTCCAAATACTAAGCTTAGGTCGTGCATATCTGCATCTTTCAAGACAATTATCAAAGAGTAATTTCATGCAAATAATGGAGCAGTCATAAACCGACAATCACGGTCGGCAGCATAAGCAATACAGGCTTTCAAATCTTCTCGCGTTAGATCAGGAAAATCGCCGAGAATTTCTGCTTCGGTCATCTCGGAAGCTAGGTACTCAAGCACTTCATAAACCGTAATCCGCAGTCCACGAACACAAGGCTTACCACCACGTTTATTGGGTTCGATCGTGATGTGATTTCGGTAGTTCATCGTTAAAAATATCTGCATATTAATCAAATTGTAGCTTTGCACTGGCGACTAATTCACCCTTTACTTTAGATGATTTAGTTTCTACTCTACCCACTGTGTATAACTTTGAAACGCAACTCTCTCACCGAGCGATCGCCTCGCCATTTACCTTCAAGAACCTTCCCAAATTACAACCGAAGCGGCATAACAGCAAAGTTGAGCGGCAGCAGACACCCTTTGCTACACAACCAAGATATTTTGTCTGTCCGCTCCAACGAAGTGTTAGGCTGCTGACTGAATCAACCACTCAACAACCTCTTGAGGATTCTTATTTGGGGGAAAAACTGGATAGAAAACTTTAACTATTTTTCCTCTATCTGCAATAAGGGTGAGTCGCTTCATTACCAGTGTCTTTTCGGACTCACAGACCAATTTAGTACGGTCAGTGTGCAAGCGGATTATTCGACTGCGACTGTATCACCAAATTAAGTGATTCGCTTCAGTGTGTCCAATCCATCGTTTAGAGTTTTGCTATTTGAATGTTCAGCACCGAAAACTGCATCCATCAGAGCAAACATTTGATGGTAAAAAGACAATCTTTCCAGCCATGATTCAACCGTTGGATAAGTTAGTGCTAACGGCTCAACAAACGAACGACCATAACTGACAAAAAGCCCTGCAATGTCCCAAGCGGGGTCGCCCCATCCTAATGAACCGAAATCAATAATGCCAGTGATATTTTTTTCCCCGTCCCACAGAATATTACTCGATCCAAAGTCACCGTGTCGCAGCACACAAGGTAGGCTTGGCAGTTGCTCAATATGAGATTGAATTTGAGAACGCAAAACTTGAGCGGTTGCCGAAGCCATATGGTCAAACACAGATTGTTCTGCTTTATCAAGAAAATTCGTCCACCATTTCTGATCGATGCAAGGCAAATCGATATCACTTAAAACAATTGGTTCAATTTCATGTAGGGACTTCAAGAAGCTACCAAGCTGTGTTGCTAGATTCTGTTTGGTCAAGTCACTAAGTTCTTGCACTGACCAAAGCGGTTTACCTGGAAGTTGACAGTGTAGCGCAACGACTTCATCTCCAACTTCTACAACTTGCATTTCAGGAACCGGGAGAATGAGAAGATGGCAAAGCCGTGGCAAAACTGTTGCTTCTCGACGAACTCCTGCAATTGCTTCGGCATGACGAGGACGGCGAACCACAATGTTGCCCAAGATAGCAACATCACTGTTCTGACTTTCGATAATCTCCATACCAGTGTTCATCATTCATTTTGAGGTTCACACATCCGAGTCATTACCGACCTCCGGGAATGCCTACCCTTGTTCACGGTTTACGGCAATTTGAGTCTATCTTTTTAGGCTAGAAACTCTCTCAGGGTGGACTTGTGTATACACGGTAGTTGTAGGGGAGAGGTTTTCCACATAACGTGAAAAGTCAGGATATACTCACCGACCTAGAAGGTCAGTGATTCTTGATAGTTAACAGTAACCCCCAACCTTTGTAGTAGAGCAGAGGTTGGCGCAAAGAGACACAGAATTTTTAACGAGAGCATTTTGTGTAAAAAAATGGGCTGCTTACCTGCAAACCAAATTACGCCTATTTGAATTTTCTTGAGCAAAAACCAACACATTTAATTAATGTTGGTTTTTGCTTTTCTCTTAAATAAATTAGAAATGGATTGATTCCGTTTCTAACCTACGCAAAATAAATTAAGACGCTAACGCTACTTCCACTAGTTGCTGCAACTCACCTTTTTGGTAAAGTTCGATCAGGATATCAGAACCGCCGATGAACTGGCCATTAATATATACTTGAGGAATTGTTGGCCAGTTAGAGTATTCTTTAATGCTCTGACGAATGTCTTGGTCGTCTAAAACATTAATAGTTTCAAAGGGAACGCCCAGAGTATTGAGAATCTGCACAACGTTGTTAGAGAAACCGCACTGGGGCATTAACTTAGTTCCCTTCATAAAAACTAGAATCTTATTCTGGTTTACCAAGTTATCAATTTTTTCTTGAACTTCTGGTGTCATGATCTTTTTGTTCTCTAGTTTTGTTGATAGTTAATAGTCGTTAGTCATTTAGTTATTAGTCTATGGGTAATAACTATAATGACTGGTTGCGGAATTTGAGACTATGGACTACTGATTTTTGGCTCATTACTTTAGGAAGCGACTGCTGGCTGATGCCTATCAAGCTTCGGGGGTAGATGTTTTTAATGCCAAGGCGTGAATAGCCTCAGTTGACATAGCTTGTCGCAAAGCACCATAAACTAACTGATGCTGTTGCACCAGTCCCTTACCTGCAAACTGCGATGAGACTACTGTCACCTGATAGTGGTCGCCTCCACCAGTCAAGTCTTGCACTTGAACTTGGGCATCTGGCAGTTCCGCTTTGATCATTGCTTCAACCTGCTGCGGAGTAATCATCGCAATTCCTAAAAAACCTACTTTTCTATTAATAACAGATATGGAGAGCTTCCCTCTGCCAAATTGCGGGTGTAGGAGTCCAATTTAAGTATTAGTTTTTTGTTCTCCCCGCATTGGTGGAAGTCTATGGGTGATGAGGGGATTGGGGATTGGGAATGAAATTTCCCCCCTACTTCCCCTGCTTTCCTTGCTTCCCCTGCTTTCCTTGCTTCCCTGCCTTTTTACTTTTGGGAAGAGGAATTACCACCTTGTCGGGGATAGGGAGCATCAACAAAGCCCAATTCAAATAACTGCTGATAGGCTTTTTTACCTAGTTCTCGCGTGGGATTTTGACTTTTAATAATTTGCACCAATAAAGGCACAGCCAATTCTGGCTGATTTTGAGCGCGATGTACTAAAGCTAGCTGATAGGTAGCTTCATCGCGCTTTTGGGCTGTTAAAAAAGCTTTTTGTCGCTGGGAATCGGAAACTCGATTGTCTATGCCCGAAAAGCTAGAGTTTAAATCTTGATAGAAATTTGATAGCTGATTATAAACCTGACGGGCTTCTTGGAGCTTTTTCGCTGCTAGAGGGTAGTTTTGGGCAGTAACTGCTTGTGCTGCCTCTGTCATCAAGCGATCGCCACCTTCAATGCTCATCAGGCTATTATTTTGAGCGGTAGGACGGAGATTATTGGGGCTATTAGGATCAATAGGCTTTACTTGATTCTGAGCATTGACAGGTGCAAGCAGACCTAGGGTTGCTAACACCGCTAGGGTAGTCAAACGAATTAAAGAAGCAGGAGCAGCAACGTTCATGGGGTCAATTTGTGCAACAACTATTAAGAAATCGAACAAGGTAGGGAAACTTCGGGTATCTTAACTCTGTTTTCGTTTTTAACAAAGCGAAGCTACGTACTGAGTTTCTTTGATTTAGACTGAAAATCGGTTTAATAGAGTTCCCGTTGCCCCTGCATCAACCACAATCGCCCTTATGAACAATCGCAATTCATCCTCTGATTTACCCACCGGTTTACCAGCAAGCAGTATGGGATTGGTACTCCAACGGGGAGGTGAAGAATTAATCCTCGCGAAAGCTTTAGACCGCTTCACCGTCCGTTTTGTCACCGATTTTCCTGTGCAACAATTATCTCAGGTTAGTTGGGGTATTTGGCAACGCAGTATTACTCAAGCCAAATTAGAACTCTTTCAAACTACACCAGAGCAAATAGAGGAAGCGATCGCTCAAGCACGGAGTGATGACAATGTAGCTTTTGCTAGTCATGCCTACACAGTCAAGGATAATCCTGGGACTTTCGTTTATTTTGCTGATCAAATTACCATTCAGTTTGCTGATGGCGTAGATACCCTCAAAATTAATCTCATCGCCTCGCAATTGCACCTCATCCAAGACAAACCCATACTTGGTCTGCCTAATGCTTTTGTATTTCTGGTCAGTAAACAAGCTACAGAAAATCCCATCAAAATCACTAACCAGTTACAAACTCTACCAGAGGTGTTAGCGGCTGAACCAAATGTGTTAATCGAAACTGAGCCGCATTACCGACCCCGTGACACTCTCTATAGCCAGCAATGGTATCTCCACCATAACGGCGGTAATGAATTATCTGTAGGCTCTCACATTGCCGTAGAACAAGCTTGGGATGTAACACGTGGGGTGCGGTCTGTAGTTGTGGCTGTTGTGGATGATTCTTTTGATTTGAATCACCCAGACTTTCAAGGTAGTGGTAAGGTAGTTGCGCCTAGAGATTTAAGGGATGATGACTTTTTACCGTTACCAGATGGTAGAGGTAGCAGTCATGGTACAGGCTGTGCAGGGTTAGCTGTGGCAGAAGAAAATGGCACAGGAATTGTCGGGGTTGCGCCTGGGTGTGCCTTTATGCCTATCCGTACCACCGGGTTTTTAGATGATGAATCAATTGAACAGATATTTAACTGGGCAATTGACAAAGGTGCTAGTGTAATTTCTTGTAGCTGGGGAGCTTCAGCTGTTTACTTTCCCTTATCCTTGCGCCAACAGGCAGCTATTACGAGGGCTGCTACACAAGGACGCAATGGTAAAGGTTGTGTAGTTTTATTTGCGGCGGGCAATGCCAACCGCCCCGTGAGTGGTACTGTATATGAGCAGAATTGGCCAAACAATGTTTTACAAGGTCTGACAACCTGGCTGGGTGGTTTTGGCGTACATTCTGATGTGATGACCATTTCGGCATCAACCAGTATGGGGAAAAAAGCTGCTTACAGCAATTGGGGAACTAATATTTCGGTGTGCGCCCCTAGTAATAATGCGCCACCAGGAATGTCTTTTCCAGGGAAAGGTTTTTTGTACACACAACCTACAATTGCAACTTCCCTAACTGGAAGGGGAATGTTAACAACTGACCAAATAGGTGCAGCAGGTTACGATTTAGGTGATTTTACTAGCAACTTTGGGGGAACTTCTAGTGCTACACCTGTAGTTGCAGGGGTGGCGGCTTTGGTTTTATCAGCCAATCCTGATTTGACGGCGCAACAAGTTAAACGCATCTTAGAAACAACGGCAGATAAAATTGTAGACCCTAATCCTGACCAACAATTGGGTTTGTATGGGGGTACTTACGATAACAATGGACATTCCGAGTGGTTTGGTTATGGTAAAGTCAATGCGGCTAAGGCAGTGCAAGCGGCTGTACAAATGCGGGCTGATCAAACATTAACGGCTAGTAAGCAAGTGAAGGTGAGTAATTCTAGCCCTGTAGAGATTCCTGATCATAATCAACAAGGGATTAAAAGCGCGATCGCTATTTCTGAAGCGAGTACAATTAAAGATATTCAAGTTACAGTCAATCTCAACCACGATTTTTTAGGCGATTTAGAAATTTATTTAATTGCTCCCAATAATCAGCAGGTGTTATTGCAAAATCGGACTTTAGGGTGTCGGACTGAGTTAAAAACAACTTATACACTGCGATCGCATCCCCTGCTTAAACAGCTACTCTCACAGTCCGCCAAAGGTAGTTGGTATTTATGGCTAATTGACTACGCACCCCAAGATACAGGTAAGCTCAATAGTTGGGAATTGAGTTTGGGGATTTAGTCATTAAGAATTGGAAATCTCTGCAAAAGCATGATGACTAACAGCGAGTTCTTGATTGCTTAAATGTTGTAGAGTCCTTGTTAAATCCTCTGTTAGCCGCTTGGCGTTTTGTTTCGCTTTACCATTGGTGTAATCTTTGACATTCATTGCCGAACCAATTTCAATACTGACATCTGCGCCCCAACTTGGGTAAGGCTCGCTGTAGTTAATGCCAACTGGGATAATTTTTACCCCTAGTCCTGGGTGATGGGATTCTGCACTCAAAGCTAAACGAGCAATTCCTGGCTTTAATTGGTGAACTTTGCCATCTCGAAATATATCTCCTTCTGGATAAATAACTAACATTTGTTCTTGTTGCAGCACTTCTACCGCATGACGGAGAGTAGCAACAGCAGGGTGTTGAGGATTTACAGGAAATCCACCCATTCGACGGATTAACCAACCTTGTAAACCTTGACATTCATCAATTGTCACCATGAATTGTAAGTCTCTACCCGTAACGTAACGACCTGCGGCATAGGGTAGAAGTAATGAATCCCAACGAGCGCGATGGGTGGGAGCTAAAATAACAGGGCCGGTTTTGGGGATATTTTCTTGACCGGTAATTTTAATATTTCCAAAAAAGAATGGTAAAAGAAAGTGATGTCCCAAAAAATACGCCAGAGGAGTTAACCAAGGAGAAATTCTTGCAGAACTAACAGCCACTTTGGGATTTATAGGCTTGTCCGTTGGCTTTATGGGGCAGGTATCAGACGCAGAGTAAAATTCCATCATGTGGGTAGCTGCAAATTAACCGGTAGAATTCGGCGAGAGATTGATTTAGTTACACCGTAGATTTTCTTCCGTAAGTTGTGTGATTACAGCTGGACAGTTTCATCTCTGTCCGTTATTTTTTCGGATGTCGCTTAGTAGCAAACCAATTTTGTAATTGCTGGCGACAGGCTGACTCTAGAACACCTCCGATAACTTGTAGACGATGATTAGAAGCCCCACTATCGGGGATGTTGAGAACTGTCCGAATTGCGCCGGTTTTGGTATCGTCCACTCCATATACTAACTTTCCTAGACGTGCTTGTACGATCGCACCTGCACACATAGGACAAGGTTCTAAGGTTACATACAAGGTGCAATCATGAAGCCGCCAAGTTTGTAAATTTTTGGTGGCTGAACGCAAAACAATAATTTCTGCATGGGCTGTAGGATCTTGATCACGCTCTTTTCGGTTTTCACCTTCAGCAATTAAATTACCATCAGCATCAGTAATCACAGCCCCAACTGGGACTTCCCCCGCGTCACCAGCAACTTTTGCCAATTCTAAAGCTCGGCTCATCCAGTGACGATAGATGAGATATTCGGGGTAAATTAATTCAAAATTCAAAATACTCCTGGGGAGAAGCAAGCTACAAAATTCAAAAATTTTTGAAGACAAGGAAAAAGAAACGATAACTTCGCTCAGAACTCAGCACTCAGCACTCAGAACTCACGACTCAGCACTCAGCACTAACTCAAGCTGGCTGTACTAACAGAGGGTCAAGTTGACCTTTGGTGTCTAGTTGATAGAGGTCATCACAGCCGCCAAGATGTTGGTTATTGATGAAAATTTGCGGTACTGTGCGGCGACCATTGGCACGTTCTGCCATTTTTGCTCTTGCGGCTTCGTCACCATCAATTTTATACTCAGTGAAATTTACACCTTTCCACCACAGTAATAGCTTGGCTCTAATACAGTAAGGGCAAGTTTGCCAGGTATATATTTCAACATTGGCTTTGATACGTTCGGGATGACGACCAAGTAGGGGATTAAGAAAGTCAAACATAATTTTTATCTGATGCTTTTTTAAGAATTATAAAGTAGACACCAACCTCGGTTTTATTTCTCAAGTCCAATATTTTGAGTTTTTAGGGAACACAAAAAAATAAGGTTGCTATTTTTTATCTACAAGCCAGAGAAAAAGCTAAAGCAGCGATCGCATTTTTTCATACAGAAGCTTTAGTTGTAGGCACTGGTTTCAACAGATTTCAATCTGATCCATTGGCTTGCTTTACACTTGAGTGAAAATATCCGCCAACCTATTGTTAAAGATTTTGAGAATGTTTAAAGTTTTACATTGTCAGAAGAAATAACTTGCACATACTTTCTACTCTCCTAGAATTTAATTTCCAATATTTAAATCAGTGGGGCATATTACACACGATTCAATCAGATGTTAATTTTAGCAGCAAAACTTAACACATTAGCAAATGGCAACTTAATAGTATTTGTTCTATTTGATCACACGGTATCCGCCCTTTGGTAGACTTAAGAACTGAAATGGCCAGATGAAAAGTCGGAAAAATCAAGCAGTTGAGAGGGTGACTCTGTGGAAAATACACTTGGATTAGAGATTATTGAGGTAGTAGAACAGGCCGCGATCGCATCCGCAAAGTGGATGGGTAAGGGCGAAAAAAATACTGCTGACCAAGTAGCAGTGGAAGCAATGCGGGAGCGGATGAATAAAATTCATATGCGTGGTCGCATTGTAATTGGGGAAGGGGAACGCGATGACGCGCCCATGCTTTACATTGGAGAAGAAGTCGGTATCTGTACACAAGAAGATGCTAAAAACTTCTGTAACCCCGATGAATTGGTCGAAATTGATATTGCCGTTGACCCCTGCGAAGGTACAAACTTGGTTGCCTATGGACAACCTGGTTCAATGGCTGTGTTGGCAATTTCTGAAAAAGGTGGACTATTTGCTGCTCCTGACTTCTACATGAAGAAACTAGCAGCACCTCCAGCCGCTAAAGGTCACGTAGACATTAACAAATCAGCCACGGAAAACCTCAAGATTCTTTCCGAGTGTCTAGACCGCGCTATTGATGAACTTGTGATAGTAGTCATGAAGCGCGATCGCCACACCGATTTGATCAAAGAAATCCGTGAAGCCGGCGCAAGAGTACAGTTGATTTCTGATGGTGACGTGGGTGCGGCTGTATCTTGTGGCTTTGCTGGTACTAATATTCATGCGCTGATGGGTATTGGTGCTGCTCCTGAAGGTGTGATTTCCGCAGCCGCAATGCGTGCTTTGGGTGGACACTTCCAAGGTCAATTGATCTACGATCCAGCAGTAGTGAAAACAGGCTTGATTGGTGAAAGCAGAGAAGCTAACCTCGATCGTTTGAGTTCTATGGGTATTAATGATGCCGATAAGGTCTACAACGCTCATGAACTGGCATCTGGGGAAACCGTTCTGTTCGCTGCGTGTGGTATCACCTCTGGAAACCTCATGCAAGGTGTCCGCTTCTTCCACGGCGGTTCTAGAACTCAAAGTCTGGTTATTTCCAGTCAGTCCAAAACTGCTCGGTTTGTGGATACCATTCATATGTGGGAACAGCCCAAGATTGTGCAACTGCACTAGGAGTTAGGGACAGGGGACAGGGGACAGGGAAGCAGGGGAAGCAAGGGAAGCAGGGGAAGCAAGGGAAGCAGGGGAAGCAAGGGAAGCAGGGGAAGCAGGGGGAGCAGGGGGTAAATTTCGTCTCCAATACCCAGTCCCCAATACCCAATCCCCAATACCCAATCCCCAATACCCAATCCCCAATACCCAATCCCCAGTCTTTCAATTTTGGATTTTAGATTATTCAATCCAAAATCTAAAATCTAAAATTCCTAGTCCCCAATTCCCAATCCCCAATCATTAAATAACCCATTACTAATTACCGATAAGAAATGAATATTGCAGTGGTGGGGTTAAGCCATAAAACAGCCCCAGTTGAAATTCGGGAAAAGCTGAGTATTCCAGAACCACAAACAGAAAGTGCGATCGCTCACTTAACCAGCTATCCCCACATTGATGAAGTTGCTATCCTTAGCACTTGTAACCGCTTAGAAATTTACATTGTGGCGGCGGAAACTGAGCATGGTATCCGAGAAGTTACTCAGTTTCTTTCAGAACACAGCAAATTACCTGTAAATTCTTTACGACAACACTTATTTGTTCTGCTGCACGAAGATGCAGTGATGCACGTTATGCGGGTAGCTGCGGGCTTAGATAGCTTAGTCCTCGGAGAAGGACAAATTCTGGCTCAGGTGAAAAATACTCACAAACTGGGGCAGCAATTTAATGGTATAAAAACAATTCTGAATCGATTATTTAAACAAGCACTGACAGCTGGTAAGCGTGTCCGCACGGAAACGAGCATCGGGACTGGTGCAGTTTCTATTAGTTCGGCTGCTGTGGAATTAGCACAAATCAAAGCAGATAATTTATCTGGCTGTCGAGTGGCTATTCTCGGTGCTGGTAAGATGTCACGGCTGTTGGTACAACACCTGATTTCTAAAGGTGCTACGCAAATTAGTATTGTCAATCGCTCCCGCGATCGCGCTCAAGAATTGGCAAAACAGTTTTCTGAGCAGCCCATTCGCACACACTTGCTCCCGGATATGATGCAAGTAATTGCCGAAAGCCATATAGTATTTACTAGCACTTCTGCAACCGAGCCAATACTTGATAGAGCTAAATTAGAGATGGTTTTAGCTCCTAATCAACCTCTGATGTTATTTGATATCTCTGTGCCACGAAATGTCCATACAGACGTCAATGATCTGTCTCATGTACAAGCTTTTAATGTCGATGATTTAAAGGCTGTTGTCGCACAAAATTATGAAAGCCGTAGGAAAATGGCTCAAGAAGCAGAACGGCTATTAGAAGAAGAGGTTGATGCTTTTGATATTTGGTGGCGCAGTCTAGAAACTGTGTCAACCATTAGCTCTCTACGGAATAAAATTGAAACCATTCGCGAACAAGAATTAGAAAAAGCTTTATCAAGATTAGGTTCGGAATTTGGCGACAAGCATCAAGAAGTAATAGAAGCTTTAACAAGAGGGATTGTTAATAAAATTTTACATGACCCAATGGTGCAATTGCGGGCGCAACAAGATGTTGATGCTAGAAGACGCTGTATGCAAACCCTACAGATGTTATTTAACCTAGATGTAGGTGAGCAATTTAGTTAAACATTGCACGAAATCAATTATTGATTTCTATATTCATCTCTAACCTCTCGTCCTCCCTCCGTCAGACTCAAAGCTATGACAACGGGAGGAAGGGGGACTAGTACCGCAAGGCGGAAGTCAAAAGTCAAAAGTCATAGACGCGAAAGCGGCTACTCTACGAGAACGCTTTGGCACAGCCTCTCGTAGAGAAGAGCGAACCCGGAGGGTAAGTCAAAAGTTTAATATACCAATGCTTTTGCTGTTTTGAAATTGTCTGCTTATTTACGTCGTGCTGTACTAGAGATGAGTCTCATGACAAGCATCGAGCATATAAGACATTACATCATTTGCTAAACTTTCAGCACTTTCTCGACTAACTGAAGGCTCAGAAAATGTGAAGTTTAAGAGCATTGTGTCTTGAAATGTTGCAACCGCAACACTAAAAGTACCACCGAATACTGCCTGAGATGGTACAAAACTGATTTCTTCAAGTTTAAATTCACCATAATCACTAGGAATCGTGACTCGACCAATATTTGTGACAGCTACACTCACAGGTGCGTTATTTGGTTGAAGTAAAAGAAAATCGTAAATTTTCTTAGATATTAAAACGCTACTAAAGATATCTTCACTTTGTAAACTTGCTGCTAACTGTTTTTTAACATCCCGCGCTAAATTCCAAAACGATACCTTGCTATCCAGAGTGTGAAATGAGGTGATTGCAGAAGTTAATATGCCTAAGTTTTCACGATTAACTTCTGGTAAAAACCGTTTTCGTAAATCAACATATGAATGACAACTCAAGCATATATTTGGTTTATTTATATTGCTAATCTTTCTTGCTACTGCTATCAGCATAGCTGCACACAAAGCACACTGCACAGTTGTATTTTTATTTCTACAAATTTCCACCAATTTTACAGTATCTTCTCGATTTAACTGGCGATGAATCATTCCAGCCGTGCGTAATTTAAAAGGTACGCACTGCTCAAAAGTCAACTTTTTAGGCTGATATAAAATAATTTTTAGCAGCAATCTCAATGCAAAACAAATTCCTTTAATGACACCCAGTTTACCCTGCATTGATTGCGGCATTAATTTTTGAATAGAGGGTAAAGGAGATAAGATAAAGGTATCTGAATCTAATTGGTTAGAACCCAGTTTCTGACAGTAAGTTAAAATTTCGGAATGTAACTTAACTATTGATAATCCATCTGAAATTGCATGATGTAATATTATTAATAAATAATTGATATTTTCATCTGCAAATCTAATTAATACAGAACGGGCTAAATATTTATTGCTAGCGATTGGTTGGTTCAATTCTTCTAAAACAACTTCCTGCCATTGGGCTAGATATTTTTTATGAACTATACGTAAAGGAAGTTGTTCTGCTCCAAATTCAAAGCCAATATTATCTAAATTGCCAACAATCCGAGAGTTAAGCAGAGGATGGCGAACTTGAATTAAATCAAGAGCTTGCCTAACTATGTCTTGACTTAATTTTCCCTGAACACGGCTAATTGTAACTACATTAGCAGCAACGCGACGGTTTAAAATTTCCATGCTTTGCTCTATCGGAGAAAGCTTTCTGTTAATTGTCATAATTTTTATTGCTTGAGAGAATAACCTATAGCGAAAGAATACAGATTTCAAGCAAAAGTAAAGCCAATATATTCCCCTTTACTTAAATAAATATATTTAAGTATCCTATGATTTATTCACAATCAATTTATGCAATTTTCTATATTAATTATTTGGAAAAACTATACCAGTTCAAAAAATGTTGGCAATAAGTAGAACGGCTTAAATAATTCACGCTGTGTCATTGCGTTGGCGTTAGCCTTCCCGTAGGGTATGAAACGTTTGCGTTAGCGTCCCCAAGGTTAGCAATCGCAAGGGTTATTATGTCAATTTTAGATTCTGTTATATAGCTAGGTTGATTTCCGTCGACTTACTTACATCAAGCATCTGTAGGGTCTGAAGCGATCGCCTTTTGCTATGCAACGTATCGAAGGCGTAGAAATTTAAGCTGACTTTTCACGGTATCTGGAAAACCCCTCTCCAAACCTCTCCCCTACAAGGCTACGGTGTACACACATCTTTGTGCTGGGTGCAAAATTTTGTTTGATCCCCCTAAATCCCCCTTAAAAAGGGGGACTTTGATTCTAGTTCCCCCTTTTTTAAGGGGGGTTAGGGGGGATCAAAACGATGTGGAATAAGGTTGGTTATCAGACTTGTGTGTACACCGTAGCCCCTACAAGGAGAGAGGCTTTAACTTTTCCCCCTTCCCTACTAGGGAAGGGGGTTAGGGGGTTAGGTTTCGCGTTAGCTTTTCCACATAACGTGAAAAGTCAGGAACATTTAGAAGTTAGGTCTGTTTCTGGCTTGATATTCCATTAAAGCACCTTGACTAATTACCGTCCGCCCATCTTTTCGATGAGTGGGAATCTGTCCTTTTTGCAAAGCCATATATAGACTGCTTTGGTCTATGCCCAAAAATCTAGCAGCCTGGACAAGAGAAGTACCTGGCTTGGGCATACCTCGATTCGTTCTTCTTCGGCGCGATAATGGTTTGAACATAGCAAAATGTAAAGAACTACTTAAGAAATCTCAACTTTTCTCAGAACAAATCGCAAAATTAACATTAATTCAAAATTCACCAAAGCAGTGCTTGTACTGCATCAGACGAGAACCGCATCAGTAATTCGATCTAGCTCTAATTAGATTGCGATCGAATGGATTATAACAAATTATGAAACAAGAGCAATTTAAGACCCTATTGCAATTTTTCAAAGCTTTGGCTGACGAGAGTCGATTGAAGATTGTAGGAATCTTAGCCAATCAAGAGTGCAGCGTCGAAGAATTGGCAGCACTCATGCAGCTAAAAGAGCCTACAGTTTCTCATCATTTGGCAAAACTCAAAGAGTTAAATTTGGTGACAATGCGCCCAGAAGGTAACAGTCGTATATACCAGTTAGATAGCGAAGTCTTACAAAGTATCAGTAAGAAAATTTTCACCCCTGAGCAAATGGCCTCTTTGATAGAGAATGTAGATACGGAAGCTTGGGAAAGCAAAGTCTTGAAAAACTACTTAGAGGTAGACCATAATAGTACAGATATAGTACAACGGCTCAAAGAGATTCCGGCTAGTCGTAAAAAGCGGTTAGTGATTCTCAAGTGGTTAGCCAACAAATTTGACTTGGGAATTAACTACTCAGAACGTGAGGTAAATGACATTCTCAAACCCTATCATGCTGACTATGCAACTTTAAGACGGGAGTTGATTGGCTATCAATTAATGCAGCGAGACAATGGGGTTTATTGGCGATTGTGAGTAGTGAGTAGTGAGTAGTGAGTGCTGAGTGCTGAGTGGTGAGTGCTGAGTAGTGAGTGGTGAGTGGTGAGTTCTCAGTCAAGACCAATCAATTATTAGTGTTCTCCTCTGCTCCTCTGCTCCTCTGCTCCCCTGCTCCCTGCCCCCTACTCCCTGCCTCATTGCCCTAAATAGGCTTCCAACACTTGGGCATTGTTTTGAATTTCTGCGGGTGTACCATCAGCTAAATTTCTGCCTTCGGCTAGCACCCAAACGCGATCGCACAAGGACATAATTACATCCATATTGTGTTCAATAATTAGAAAGGTCATGCCATCTCGACGATTCCAATTGAGAATGCGATCGCATATATCATCAATTAATCTAGGGTTAACTCCTGCTGCTGGTTCGTCTAACAAAATCAATTTGGGATCAGTCATCAACGCTCTACCCATTTCTAGCAGCTTGCGTTGTCCACCAGACAAACCACCAGCATATTCGTAGGCTTTTTGAGCTAAACCCACGGATTCCAAAACTAACATTGCTCTTTCTTTTAATTGCTTCTCTTCGTTGGCGACTACCTGGGGTTGTAACTGCACCTGCCAAAAATTCTCGCCTGTTTGTTTTTGGGCTGCTAGCAGCATATTTTCTAACACTGACAACCGGGAGAGTGTACGGGCTACCTGAAAAGTCCGTACTAATCCCTGCTGGGCGATTTGGTGGGATTGCAGGTTTTGGATGGGTTCGCCGTCAAAAATCACACGTCCTTTATCTGGATGAATGAAGTTTGAGAGTAAGTTAAATAAAGTAGTTTTACCAGCACCATTGGGGCCAATCAAGCCGGTGATGCTGCCTTTAGCAACTTCTATTTGGGCTTCGCTGACAGCTTTGATACCGCCAAAGCTTTTGCAAAGTCCAGTAGCTGCTAATAAGGGAAGTGGGGATGATTGGTTATTTACCAAGGGTGAGTTCCTCCTTTTTCCCTAAGATACCTTGAGGCCGCCAAATCATTAGCACCATCAAAATAAAACCAATTACCATGATGCGGAATGCACCTAAACGTGCGGCATCAAGGGGAATAATTTGGGGTAAGACTTCCCGCGTAATGGCATCGTAGGCAAAGTAAATGACTGCGCCTAAGATTGTGCCGATATTGTTACCAGAACCGCCGAGAATGACCATAATCCACGAGTCAAAAGTCAGTTGTGGCTGGAAATTATCAGGATAAATCGCGCTGATTTGCCAAGCGAAGAAAGCACCAGCGACACCTGCGATCGCACCACCTAACATTAAGGATTGTAACTTGTACCAAAAGACATTTTTACCCATTGCTTTGGGTATTTCTTCATCTTCACGGATAGCTTTGAGAATTCTACCCCAAGGCGATCGCACTAAATATTCCAACCGCCAGAATACAAAGGCCAACACCACCAGCGATGACAACATTAACCCCGCTTTGGGAATGTAGTTATAGAGTGTGATTACCCCAGAAATATAAATCGCGCCTGCCAATAAGCCTAAGATGCTTCCCACCACCAACCGTGAAGTAAATTCTTGCTTATTACCGACTCTGTAACCTGAATCAGTAATTTGTGGTTTTTGAGCAGTCCGAATCCACCGCCACAACGAAAAAACAGTAATCGCAAACAGTAGCGTCAGTACACCAATCATCCCCAAGCGAAAGAACAAATTCGGCGGTGTCGATAGAGGTATGGGATAACTCTGCACACCAAAAGCCCCAGATACCCAGGCATCACCTACAGGTAACTCTTGGTTATTGACTACTAAGCGAATCAATTCTCCTGTGCCAATTGTGACAATCGCCAAATAATCTTCGCGCAGGCGCAGAGTTGCTAAACCTATAAGTAAACCTAATAAAGCTGCCACAACTGCCCCAATCAGAGCTGATATCAATAAAGGCACACCTTTAAGACTTAATAACACTGTGGTGTAAGCACCCAAGGTCATAAAAGCGATATGACCAAAGTTAATTAACCCTGTAAAACCCCATTGTAAATTGAGTCCTAAACTAAACAGGGCAAAGGTTGCTGTAGAAATTGCGAGAAAAATAATATATTCAATCATTGGTCACGTCGCTGCGCTCCGAATTCAAAATTCAAAATTCGTCTTGAAAAGTTCTGTAGGCGGGAAACCTGCCTATAGAACTTTTCGCAAAATTCAAAATTAATCTACCTACGGATAAACTATCACCTGTCACCTGTCACCTGTCACCTGTCCCCTGTCCCCTAATATTGCCGTTAACCATTAGAGATTTATGGGAACAATACCTTTGTGTTCTGGTTTATGTAAACGATAGATGAACTTGCTAAGAATTAGAATCCATCACTTAATTGAGCAGTTAGGGGACGAAGAACTTGACAGCATTTGGAATTGTACTCACGCGCTGCATTGTGACTTTTATATGCTAAATGCAATACAACAAGTCAAGCGATCGCAGCAACCGTGGGACATCTTAACTCATGATGAAGCCGTCAGGATGTTGATGTTTGTCTAGGATTGGGACAAATCAATTCAAAATTCAAAATTTAAAATTTAAAAAACTTCTACCTCTTCCCAGTCCCTAATCCCCAGTCCCCAATCTCTAGTCCCCAAAAAGGTGAACGTAGTGAATTTGGAAATGCGCTATGCCAGGTCTTTTTTAGTAGACCTGAAGAATTTAGAACCTGCTGCCTATCAGCGAGTATATGATTTTGTGTTTTTTGAGTTTGCCGAAAAGCGGACTTTGCATTCTCTGGCAGAACTACGGCAACTTGATGATGAAGGAATTTTTCATCGATTTACTATAGATGATTATTTGGTTGGCATAGAGATTAGGGGAGATATTGTCAAATTTCTTCGGGTCATACCTATGCCAGATGTTTAGGGTCAAGAGTTTCTCAACACTTAAAACTGTATAAGGCAAAGCAGGGATGCGTCTACCGTTACATTACACTTGATTGTAAAGGACACTTTACTAGAGATTTCCCTATGGATGCGAAGGCACTTTGGCAACGATACCAAGATTGGTTATATTTCCACGAGGGATTAGGACTGTATCTAGATGTTAGTCGGATGCGTTTTAATGATGCCTTCGTGAAGTCGTTGCTGCCGAAGTTTGACAAAGCGTTTGCGGATATGGCGGAATTAGAGAAGGGAGCGATCGCTAATCCTGACGAAAACCGCATGGTTGGACACTACTGGTTGCGAAATCCAGATTTAGCACCCACTCCAGAACTTACACAAGAAATTGTTCAAAGTTTAGAACAACTGGAATCCTTTGCGGAGAAAGTTCATACAGGTGCTGTTCATCCACCCAAAGCCAACCGCTTCACAGATATTATTTCCATTGGGATTGGTGGTTCTGCTCTCGGCCCCCAATTTGTTGCTGAAGCCCTCGCCCCAGAATTTCCACCCCTAAAAATTCATTTTATCGACAATACTGATCCTGCGGGCATTGATCGGGTTCTCACTCAACTCAGAAATCATCTTGCTAGCACGTTGGTACTAGTTATCTCCAAGTCTGGAGGGACACCAGAACCCCGCAATGGCATGATTGAAGTCAAAAGAGCCTACGCTGGACAAAATTTAGACTTTGCTCAATATGCAGTAGCCATTACTAGTGCTGATAGCAATCTAGACAAATTAGCTAAAGCGGAAGGCTGGCTGGCAAGATTCCCTATGTATGATTGGGTGGGCGGACGTACCTCAGAAATGTCTACTGTCGGGTTAGTTCCCGCCGCATTGCAAGGTATTGATGTCCGCGCCATGCTAGAGGGTGCAAAAGAAATGGATGACGCTACCCGCGTTCCTGATGTGAAAAATAACCCGGCGGCGTTGCTAGCGTTGTCTTGGTATTTTGCTGGTAATGGTAAGGGTGAAAAAGACATGGTTGTCTTACCCTACAAGGATAGTCTGCTGTTGTTCAGTCGTTATTTGCAACAGCTAGTCATGGAATCCTTGGGTAAAGAAAAAGACTTAGACGGCAATACTGTTTATCAAGGTATTGCCGTTTATGGTAATAAGGGTTCAACCGACCAACACGCTTACGTGCAGCAGTTGCGTGAAGGTGTACCCAATTTCTTTGCTACTTTAATTGAAGTTTTAGAAGACCGTAACGGCGCATCTCCCGAAATAGATCCGGGTGTGACTTCCGGTGATTATCTCTCTGGTTTTCTGCAAGGAACTCGCCAAGCCCTTTACGAAAATCAGCGCGATTCAATTACAGTTTCTATTCCCCAAGTTAATCCCCGGACTGTAGGCGCACTAGTTGCTTTATATGAACGGGCTGTTGGTTTGTATGCTAGCTTGGTCAATGTTAACGCTTACCACCAACCAGGGGTAGAAGCTGGTAAAAAAGCGGCTGCGGCTATTTTGGATCTGCAAGCCAAAGTAGTAGGATTACTGCAAACAGAAAAAACACCCCTCTCTTTGGAACAAATTGCTGAGAAGGCTGGTGTTGCTGATGATGTTGAAGCTATTTACAAAATTCTGCGTCACTTGGAAGCCAATCAACGCGGTGTAGTATTCCAGGGAAATCCTGCACAACCCAGCAGTTTAAAAGTTTCTCTTACCTGATCAATCTACTGCTATGTGAAAAGAACCCCGGTTTCTCAGAGAAACCGGGGTTCTTGACGTTCACGAAGGATTTAGAATTGCTATACAACATAGAAATTAAGTAGATAGAAGTACATAATTTAAAGTTTGTAGTAAGGACTTTAGTCCTGATAGTCCTGGCTTTAAGCAATGAATCACTCTCTACAAAGTGGGATTTTATTCTATGTTTAATGATGCCTATCAACTTAGGCTATTTGATAAATTACAGAATAGAGTAAGGGCAGTTACTATTTGCTTTGACTAACAAAATGTTGATTAAAGTAGCTCTTGGGTAAAAAACAGCGATCTGGTAAAAAAGGATCGTCAGTGTATTGGGCTAGGAAAGCTAAAGGCGGATCTTTATGACAAAACGGCGCGACAAGTCCCCATTCTTCGGCTAACCAAATCCAGTATCCTATTTCAATTTTGCCGTAGTTCGATACAGTATCAATCTCCCCCACGCTGTTATTGATGGGTACTAATTCAGGCGATGACTTGATTTCAGTTAACAGCCAAGCTAACTCATCTACAGTAAAGTAATAACCATAATTAGCAGCAATATTGACGAACTGCTGCGGACTTTTAGCTGTTAGCAATTCGTCTTTTATACCTAGTGTTTTTTGTGCTAAATCAAAAAATTCCCAAATCTGTTTTCTGGTAACGAGAAACCAAGCAAGTTGTTCTGCGGTTAAATTGTAACCATTCTCGGTTACTACGTTAATAAATTGAGCCAGGTTTTGTGTTTCTCCTAATTGATGCTTCAGGAAGAAATTTTTCTCAACAAATCTAAAAAAATCATGAATTTTTTCCCATGTAAAATTACTGTAAATATTGTTAAGTTTTATTTTTTCTTTCCAGAAAACATATTCATCATCTTTTAAAAAGAAATTCCAAATCTGGTAATACATAAATCATTTGCCCTTTACTTCCTTAAAAGTATGCTGAAATACCAGTGTAATAAGTATATGCTTGGTTCTTCGACAGTATTAATTAAAATCTTTTTGTAAATTCAAGAACATAGGGTACAAGTATCGCATGAACGTAGTTTAAAAAACTTGTAGTTAAAATTACTTGCACTAATTTAAATACTAAAGTTAGGCGATTAGCTGCGTGGCAATGTAGCGATCGCTCACTTTATCTCGTTACTTTTCTTAATATAAAATCAGTGAGATAATGCTGTTTGAGTCAGTGCGATCGCAAACTTTATCTTGTTACTTTTCTTAATCTAAAATTTAGATCAACACTGATATTCTTTAGAGTTGAAACATAAATATATAATTAGAAATTAACCACAGAGACACAGAGGCACAAAGATAAGGATCAATGGACTCTGTACTATGATTAGTTGATTGGTAAGTCTCGGAGGTAGTAAAAGCGATCGCTTCTCCAATCACTACCTTTAATTCGTCCTAAATAGCCTGTTAAGGGTGATGAAAGTTCTATCAAGATTTCGTGCATTTCTCCTGGTTTAATTGGTTGTGGCGGTTTAGAACCAAAATATGCACCATGTAAAGCGTCAACGCCAGTAGATTCTACACCTGAGTTTTGCAGATAGTTTTTAACAAGCTGGATAATGTGCGATCGCAATTGAATATTCTGTTCGACTTTATCAATATAAGTATTAATTTTATCATCAGCTAATCCAAAGGGAGCTTTTTGTAAATGCTCTTTTAGTTCTAATAGGTTGATAGAATTTTTGTGTTGTGCTTGCAATTCAACTAATTTTTGTAGTGTTTCAGGGCGAATAACATTCATATAGTGTTCAGTAGCTGTTCTTAAGGCATAATCATTTAATTCTCCAGCAGCAACAATTAATTTAATTGCTTGCTCATACTGGAATTTACCTAAATGGTTGACACCTATTTTGAGTAATTGTGCAGGTGTACCATCAGAAACTTTCTCTGTTTTAGTAGCTTTACACTCTCCGACAATTGGGAAAGGTGCTTCAGTATAAAAGTCCATCCCTCCTGCTCCGCCAGTTGCATCTGGATTTAAATGTGAACCTGTAAAGCCTAATTTTATTAATCCTCGACGTACTAATTTTTCAAATGTTTGTCCGTCACTAGAATTTCCAATTTCAGCAATTTTATTAATCCATACAAAGTCTGAATCTAGAGTAATTTCTGAGCTATCACTACTCCAGCCAAGAATTTTTTTAATCTCACTATCTAATTCTTTAGCGGCTGAGTTAGTAATTGCAAATTGAGATAAAATAATCTGCAATTCTTCTAATTCAGGATGCTTGGGAGGTTCTAATTTTTCTAGTTGCTGTCTGCGTTGTGCAAAAGTGCGATCGTTTAATACTGGCGATGATTCAAGAATATTGATAGTTTGTGGTAATGTAACAAACTGACTATTTGATTTTATCGATAATTCAATTGATTTAGACAACTGATACACACGCAAATATGTGAGAAAAATATTTTGTTTTTGCTTCAGTATTTCTTGTAAAAATTCTGTTTTCCAAATTGTTAGTTGTGATAGAGCAGTTAATGATTCAGGACGATTGATAATTTGGCACAGTTCGCACCTAGCCCAAGCTTTAACTAAGACTGTTTCATAAGCTAAGAGAGGTAGTTTTAGCTGTTCTTCATTTGGAAGTAAGCTCATTTGCTGAGGTTGTATTAAAACTCCCTGACTATTTAGCTGTGAAAATGCACTTTGAGCAATGAGTAAAAAACTTGAGCGATAGCATTGCTCCACTGGTAATAAATTAATTGAAGCATCAGATGAACAAAGGGCAAATTCTCTCCCTGGAGTAATAAATTTATTTGCGATCACCGCAATTATTCTCCCCTGCAACAATACCTCAATTTCTGGTGCTGGTAAACATAAAGCAATATTAATCATGATACGTGAAATATATCATCTGTAGCAATACTTACGGCATTACTAATATCTGTTATTTCTAAATTGATGTTTTTAGTTTCTTCATTAATTGCATTTTCAGGGATTTGTCCTGATGGATCGCTTAAAATTTCACGGATAATATAATTATCTATTGCTATCCGATTTTTAGAAATAAAATCCATGATTTTTTCTTCACTTAGATCATCATTTTCTCTACCTCTCATAACACAATAAACTGCTAAAAGTGGCTTGATATCTTCTGCTTTTAATAGCACCCATTCTCCACCTAACTCTGGAGATAGAAGTTTAGATAAATACTGTTGCGCTCTAGCAGCACCTTTATTAATTTGCTTAGATCGAACTAAGCAACCACGGGTACAATCAAATTTTTGATACTCGATTAATCGTCTCAATGTCGCTTGGACAAATAATCCTCCAGACTCTTGAAGAACAGCAACGATGATTTTTGTTTCTTTACCATTCTCTTTTCCAATAATTTTAAAATCAAGATAACCTCTATCTACAGCCTTAACTTTAATATCAACTATATCTAGAATTTCTACATTTTCTAAAATTTCTCCTTTGATGGAAAGAAATCCTAGTTTTAGTGCTTGGGCAATAATCGCTTTATCCTCCATGTAATCTTGTATGGTAAATTCTAAAGCAGATATTTGTTGGTTATAGGCAGTTTCAACAGGGTCTTCTCCTCCATTACCAGTAATTTTAAAATTGTCAGCACACCATTTTAAGACTTTTCTAACGATTGGTTTTTCTTTCCCTAATACTCTTAGTTTATGTTCATCAAATGGGTAAAGTGGATGAGGAGGTGTTAAACCATTCTCTTGATAAAAGTCTTCAAGCCATCGAGAGACTAAGGTAATAACATCATCTGAGTTGGGATACTTTAACTCAATAACTTGTTCTCCAATTCTATCTACAACTGACTCGGCATTTGGTAATCTTTTAACTTCATTAATCCAATGTTCAGGATAGATAGAAGTCAACAAAACACCCCTCTTAATTTTGTCGCATAAATCTTTTGCAAAAATAGCAGTTACTTGCCTTCCGGTATAGCCTATTTCATTACAGTGATCAGTTTCCATTTCATCAAAACAAACTACTATTGGTTTGTAATCACCAATTAAATTGAGGATTTGCCGCACTGTATTAAAAGATTCAGCCTCTTTATCATCTGTATCGACATTGACTAAACTCATTGCATCCGCTTTAGCCTGTGGTAAGCTATGACCTGCTAACCATCTAATAGCAAATACTTCATAAGCTGGATCAGGAAATAGTGTCCATAAAATTGCTGTAAGAATATCAGGATTTTCTACATCAGGCTTAATACGTAGCACCTTATCTCTTAAAACTTCAACAACTTTAGGATTTTTTGCTAAAATCCCAGGAAATTGATTTATTAGCTGTTGAGGTTTATAGTTTTTATTGAAAGCTTCATTAATTAAAGCTGTTGCTAGATGTTGCCATTGACTCACACTTTGACTACCTACTTGTTTAAGACTATTAGCTAGAGTAGTTAAAAATTCAGCTTTAATACGGTTTAGATTACTGCACTGACTCATATAAACAAATAAAGCAGTACCATCAGCCTGTAACCAATGACGAATTCGGCTGATAACATGACTTTTTCCTAGACCTCTTTCTGCTGTAATTGTAATGCCAACTACTTTTCTGTCTCCACTACTAACTTTCTCAATTGCCTCATAGACAGCATCAGAAGCATGAGCATTTAAAGATGATACGTCAGGAAAACCTTTTCCCCAAACATTCTGATCTCTAACAACTCGGCCTAGAAATGGATTATGGTTTTTGATAACATTAACTAAATCTTTAGGCATACATTTGAAGTAATTGTGTATGAGAAATATCAAAAAATTAGTGCAAATGAGGCAAATTGGTGGACTAATTTAAACGTTTTGCATAGCAACGTAGTCCACTGACTACAGTAGTTACTGAATCTTCTAGTTTTGTTAGGTCTTTGTCTGGTAGACTCCCACCTTGAAGCTGCAAAATATCTTTCTCCTGCATTTCCAACAACCATTCATTAAAATCTCCGCGACTGATCTGATCACCTATTTCTCTCCTAATCCTGTAAATTGGTACTAAATCATCTAAGTTGTAGTCGCGATTAAGTCTGTCGTAAACTTCCAGCACCGTTGATTTAAACTCGTCATAAGAAGCGATAATCACCACCTTATTAACCTGCTTCAATTCCTTCTCTGAAGTAGCCTGAGAAATCCCTAAACTATCTATCTGACGAATCCATTTCACCAACGCATTCGCAACTCGCGCTCCAATTTGATTTCCATCAAACTCAAAATCACCACTTTTTAATCCATCATCAAGAATTTGCAAGCCTGTCTCAGTCAGAGAAATCTTTGCTACTCTGTTTGTAGTAGCGATCGCGATCGCTCCATTTTCTTGTAATTCCTCAAAAACTGGCTGATAGTCTTTCGCCTTTTCATTAGTCCGAGTTACTCGCTTGGTGATGTCACTTTTTTTAACTTCTGCTGTTGTACCGCCTAAATCCCACAACGCCAGGAGAGTCAGAGTTTTAGCTTGAGCTTCTCTACCTTTTAAGCCTGTATTTTTTGATACCACAAAACTATTCCCATTACATAAAGCTAGTATAGGTTTATTAACTACTTAAAAAGCCCCGTGAAAATGCGGAAACAAATATAGTAATTTACAGTAAAATTAAAAATTTTCTGTGTATTTTTCCTATCAACTAATAGCTAATATTGCCTGAGATCAGCTACGCTGGGCGGAACACCATCGCTAATCATTTCTCTGCACATATAACCCAAATAAAAGTCTATTCCTGGGGAGCGATCGCAATGTCTTTCAAAAGCAGGACGGAAGACTAAAAAAATCGGCTCATCATAACAAAGGGTAAATACAAACTTTTGAAAAACCTACTTGCTATATTTCAGCGAGGGAGAGATTATGGTAGGCGATTTTTTACGGAAAGCTCAGGATTTTATCGGTGGCTCAAGGCGCGAAGAACGTGAGGAAGAAGGAGATTATCGGGAACGGGGACGCAGGGGAAGACGAGACAGCGAAGGCCGCTATGAAGATGAGGACGAATATGGCAATGTCCGCCGCTCCCGTGAAGACCGTGATGATGACGAGGATGAAGAGGAATATGATGGCAACGTCCGCCGTTCCCGCAGAGACCGCTACGATGAGGACGACGAATAACCATATTGATTCATATTGTAGAGACGTGATTTATCGCCTCTGATTAAATTGATGATTAGAGGTTGTTTGAAAAGTCTAATTTATTACTTTCCTTGGCGAATATAATTCGCGACTACACAGACAAAACCCCTAATTTTTCATTAGTCCGCGCAGGCGGACTTTGTTTGTGTAGAATTATATTCGCCCCATATTTTTCTATTTCTAAATCGAACTTGTAGCAGCTAAAATTTCTTGCGATCGCTCAATATTTTTCCGTACAGATTGAGCCGAAATCTGCAAAGCTGCTTTTTCACTCTCACTCAAATTCAATTCCAAAACACTCTCAATTCCACCAAAACCCAAGCGACAAGGAACACCAATCACCACATCTTTTAAACCATATTCACCTTGCAGATATGTCGCCACAGGTAACAACCGCGACTGATTCAATAAAATTGATTCCACCATTACACTAGTAGCCGAAGCTGGGGCAAAAAATGCGCCGCCAGTCTGCATCAATTCCACAATTTCCGCGCCGCCATTGCGGGTTCTCTCCACCAAGCGTTCAATTGTGTCTGTATCCAATAATTCCGTGATGGGGATACCGTTAACAGTGGCGTGACGAGATAAAGGAAGCATCAAATCGCCGTGACTACCTAAAACCATCGCTTTGACATCGGCAGGTAAAACCCCCAACTCCAAGGCGATAAAAGTTTCAAATCGTGCGGAGTCTAAAACCCCAGCCATCCCCATAATTCTATTCCGAGGTAAACCCGTCGCTTCCCAAGCTAAATAAGTCATCACATCCAAGGGATTGGTGACTACGATAAAAATAGCATTAGGAGAATAGGCGATCGCACTCTTGGCTGCTTCAACAACAATTTTGGCGTTAGTTTTCAGCAAATCATCCCGACTCATCCCTGGTTTGCGGGGAAGTCCGGCGGTAATCACCACAATTTGCGAACCAGCCGTATCAGCATAATTATTTGTCCCGATAATCTGACGATTATGTAATTCCAGACCCCTAGCTTCTAATAAATCCAGTGCTAAACCTTGGGGCATTCCCTCAACAATATCTAATAAAACCACATCTGCCAGATTTTTCTCAGCGATGCGTTGGGCTAGCGTACTACCAACTCTACCAGCACCGATGATAGAGACACGAGGTAGACGACAAGAAATTGAGGACTCAAGGAGAGAAGACATAGTTCGGTTAAAAAGTGCAACCTATACCACCCAGGGTAACAGCTAGTTTTGCGATCGCCAGTAGCTTAAGTAAGAAAATCTCCTATGTAGAATGGACGAAATCAAGTTTGTAGTAAGGACTTTAGTCCTGATTTTTCTAAGGACTAAAGTCCTTACTACGAACCGTCAAAACTAACGTGATAGACCACTAGCCGCTATTCAAATGCTTCGAGTTGATCCAAACGTAACCAAATATTCGGTGTCGGGACTTGTCCGAACATCACCAAGGCGTAATCACCCTTAATATCTACAATTTCACCTTTAGTTTCAAACAAATATGCTGGAAAACGAGTGTCACTAGCTTTAGCCTCTACACTATTTTCCAGTTTCTCGCGGATAGCCCGCACCATATTTCCTTTTTTTACCGGCATAATTTCCCCTTTAAAGTTTTGACACCCTTTTAAAGAGGATTATAGGGGATTGGAGACTGGGTAAGAATTGTTCCCTTGTCTCCCTTCTTTTGCTTCCCCTACACCCCTACACCCTTAATGCTGACATTGGGGGCAAAAATGACTTGATCTTCCCCCTAATTTAATTCTCTGAATGACTTCACCGCAGACTCTACAGGGTTCTCCTGTACGGTTGTAAACCCAGGCGACACCGCCATAGTTACCATTGATCCCCTTGACATTGAGGAAATTACTAAAAGTTGTCCCGCCAGCAGCAATACTGGTTTCCAACACTTGAATAATCGCGGTTCGTAAAGGCTCGATTTGCTTTAACTTTAAATCTGTACACAGCGTTTGAGGCAATATCCCACTCTTAAATAATGCTTCATCAGCATAAATATTACCCAACCCAGCCACCACCGACTGATCTAATAGTGCAGTCTTAATCGGACGGCGGCGATTATGCAGCTTATCGGCTAAATACTCAACAGTGAACTCCGGCGAGAAGGGATCAGCTGCAAGTTTACCTAACCCAGTCATGACACTTTCTACAGCTACTCCCGGCTGCACCCACCACATTTGTCCAAAGGTACGCTGATCAACAAACCGTAACTCCTGTTCATCTCCAAAGAATATTCTTACCCGTGTGTGCTTGTGCAATGGTTCATCGGGCTTTACCCATAGTAGCTGACCAGTCATTCGCAAATGAACCCCTAGCCAACCGCCAGAAGGGGAGGATGAGGAAGCAGGGGAAGCAGGGAGGGGTTGAGAGAGTTCACAGAGGAGATATTTACCGCGACGCTGCCAATTAATGATGGTTTTGCCTGCGATCGCATTTACAAACTCATCTACAGAAAAAGGGTGGGCGATGGTGCGATTGAGCAACACATCTCCACCCGTGATTTGCCAATTCAGAGTCAATTGATTTAGACCCCGACGGACTGTTTCGACTTCAGGCAGTTCAGGCATTTAAACTGATTTAGCAAGCGATTGGATTTATTTATAGGGATCAAAAATTGAATTACTAATATAGATACATTTGCTAACTCAACTACGAAAAATAATCCGCAAATACCCGCAGGTCGGTGCTGATTTAGTAGAGTAGTCTGAGGTTGAAGAATGAAAAAATTATAATTTTTATTCCTCGGTATCTATATTTTACCCTTCGCTTCATCATCCCATTAAATAAATCCCCTTCAGGCTAGGCTAGTTATTTTTTAGCTTTAGCCTTGGGTGCTTCTACCTCTAGAAGTTCATCTGGAGAGAAGTTGTTAGTGTTGATGCCAGAGTAATTTACCTTCTCAAAGCGGACAATTACAGGGTATTTGATGCCACTTTGGTCTACGGAAGCTACAGTGCCGACATCTTGAAACCAGTAGGATTCTGGGCGAAGAACACGTACTTTAGAACCACGTTGTACCATGATTATTTTCCCTTTTAGTTATCAATCGCCATTATTTAGGGCTAATTGATTTCACTCTACAACTTGAAGGTCGTTACTAGAGGATTTGTTAAGTTATTTATCTGATATTGAATAACTTCTGCCCCTCTCCTTCCCCTGCTCCCCCTGCTCCCCCTGCTCCCCCTGCTTCCCTGTCCCCATATACCAATCTCTACCTTTAGTTGCTTTTATGTCCCAAATTACAAACCTAGTATGGTATCAGACCCTCCTTGACAAAGTACCAACAATAACGTACCGTCGTTCGCAAACACATATTTGAGGAAAATCTTATGTTTTACTTAAAACAAACACACTACCCTCGTTACCCCTGCCAATTCGCAAGTTTTCGTCTAGGTAGGTGATATCCAACCAGCCTTGTTGTGTATCGCTCTTGATAGGTACATCCAACGCCGTAAATTTTTTACCAGCCACAATTTGTTGGATAAAATTCTCTGGAGAAGTGTATCCTATTAATCGTTGTAAACCAATGACAGAACGCTCAAATTTTACTTGGATGCGTCGCTCTGAAACTGGCTCAAATTTGGCGGCTACACTGACTAATCCTTCTAGATAAGGTAAGCCATAAATCTCGGCAATGTTGTAAACGCTGGTATTTTCTACCCGAATACACTGATAAATTTGACCAAGTTTATATACAGGTACGCGATCTATATTCAAGAGAGCTTTGCTACTGGTATAAAGTAAACGCCAATTGCCTTCTAGTAAATTGGTAGCCTCTAATGGAAGCGGTGTAGGATTTAAGTCTTCTAAGCTGGTGATCGCTGCTAAGATAACCTGCTTTTGTGGTTGACTAGCTAGTAAACCGCGATTTGTACCCGCGATCGCATCTAATAGAGCCGCTTTTTTGATCATCACCCATTGCCTCAAAATTTATCAGGATTAAAGCCACATTAAATTGATATTAATGTCCTATGTATGAAGCCGAAAAAAATACTCAGAATCAGAGCTTAATTGCTTTATCTCTATTAAATAAAATATTTTGGTTAGCTTGCGGATTTATTCATCCCAGAGTTGAAGAAATAACTAAATTATCGCGTATCAAGTGATAGACTTCTTAATGTCTAGTTACATAAGCTTTTTTGCCTATTAAGTCGATATGTTGAATTCTCCCCTACGTGAAGAACCTCGGAATCAGCGCGCTGCTGTCATCCCCCTAAAGCAAGAGTCTTCTTTATTGGATTGGCTACAAGCTAACGGACGGATTATACCGCGCGAAGTTCAAGAATCTAGTGTTCGAGATGAAGAAGAAGAAATATCAGAATTTCTCGGTGGGGATGACGGCATTGACTACCTTGATGATGATGACGACGACGATATCAGTCTAGACGAAGATTAGTCTTTAATGACTGGGATTTCCGAAAAAGTATTCAGTTAAGCAGTTTTATTAAGTGTGGAGTGAAGGGAAGTTTTTGTGGACGCTAAATTATCTCCAAACCAAGGATTAAATTTTTCTGGGATTGGTCTGGCTTCTGGCCTAGCCGCCGGACTGGGTATAGCAGCTGTAGTTCTAGATTGGTTGGCAAACAGAACCCCTTGGCAGGGCATATCTCTGACTCTGCCACTGGTAATGTCCACCATAATTTCAGCTGTTGTAGGTTACTTTGTAGTGCCTCTACTGCAAGCCCTCAAAACTGGGCAAATTATCCGCGAAGATGGCCCCCAAGCCCATTTAAAGAAGGCGGGTACACCAACTATGGGAGGTATCTTTTTTATCCCTGTGGCGGTGATTGTAGCTTGTGTTTGGTCTAGTTTTGCTCCAGAAGTGCTTGCTGTCTCCGCATTAACTCTCAGCTATGGTTTAATTGGCTGGATTGACGATTGGCAAATTCTCCGCCGGAAGTCTAATAAAGGCATCTCTCCCCGGATGAAATTGTTATTGCAAATTGGTTTTGCTCTAGCTTTTTGTGTGTGGCTGATGTTTAATCAACCTGCCAATATTACGAGTATTGCATTACCTTGGGTGGGCTTTGCCTTACCTTTAGGATTATTATTCTGGCCGTTGGCTGGCTTTGTCCTCGTGGCAGAAAGTAATGCAACTAATTTAACTGACGGTATTGATGGTTTGGCAGCTGGAACAGTAGCGATCGCCTTGCTAGCATTAGGTGCTATAGTTGCTCCTACTTCCCCTGGATTAATGGTTTTCTGTGCAGCCTTAAGCGGTGGCTGTTTAGGTTTCTTAGCCCACAACCGCAACCCAGCCCGTGTGTTCATGGGAGATACTGGTTCTCTAGCTTTGGGTGGTGCTTTAGCAGCCGTAGCGTTGTTAACTAATAGCTTGGTAGCCTTGTTTATTCTCAGTGGTATATTCTTTGTCGAAACCCTGTCTGTGATGGCACAGGTGACTTATTACAAAGCCACCAAAGGCCCCGATGGCAAGGGTAAGCGTCTATTTAAAATGGCCCCTCTACATCACCATTTAGAATTATCAGGTTGGTCGGAATTGCAAGTAGTTGGTGTATTTTATATCATCGCTGCTATGTTAGCGACAATTTGTTTAGCGATCGCTCCTTTTTAAATCTTTTTAAAGAACTATAAAACTTTAGCCCCGCTTTCTGGATGAAGGTGGGGTTATTCTATTGAGGTTTTAGTGTGGTTGAATAATAATATCTAGAAGTTCACGCAGAGGAGAACGCCAAAGATAATTTTATCTATTATTAATTCAGAAATTGTCTGTGAATGAATTGGATCTACTTATAGCGTTAGCAATGAAAATATGAAAAGGGTAATTGCACCAATATTATTAATGGGAATTAGTGTCGGGTTACTAGCAAGCAGCCCCAGTAATGCTAATAGTAGTAATTTTTTAGTAGCCCAAGCTAACAATAGAAATCGAATTGCACAAGAGTTTATCGCGAGTGGAACAGAGCCTTTTTGGAGTGTGACAATTAGCAAAAAAGGAATTATTTACGCCACGCCAGAATCCCGTCAAAGTTTCCCTTATGTTTCGCCGTTACAAGCATCTGGTCGCCCAGTAGACTTAGTAAGAGTTTATCGATTGAGAGATAGAAATAATGCAACTAATACTTTGGTGATTAAAAAAGTAGCATCCTGTAGTGATGGTATGTCTGATATCACATATCCTTATTCAGCTATATTTATTAGGGGTAATACTGTCTTAGAAGGTTGTGCTAAACCAAATAAATAGCTGTCATATACCCCATTCCCCTATTTTCGTATTTGGCTAACTAAATGAGTGAGTTCTGGTAATATTAGCTTTTCCATCCCCAATCGCACAGCATTGCTAGAACCAGGTAGAGAGAAGATGAGTTTATTTTGATAAACACCAGCAACCGTACGGGAGGCGATCGCACGCGAACCAATTTCTTGATAACTTAAAAATCTAAACAACTCCCCAAATCCCGGTAGGGTTTTTTCCAGTAATTTCTCAATAGCATCATAGGTAGTATCTCTAGGTGCGATCCCTGTACCACCATTAAAAATCACCGCATCTAAATTGGCTTTTTGACCAAGTAATTCTATCTGTTGTTGAATTTGTTCTGGTTCATCTTTGATGATGGCATATGCTCCCACAGCATAGTTAGCACCAGTTAGCAACTGCTGGATAATTTGACCGCTTTTATCTGTCTCTAGTGTACGTGTATCACTGACGGTAACAACCGCACAAGCGACTGTTATTCCTGGTGCATCTGGATGAGGTTGTGATGTCATAATCGCTATGATGAAAGTCATTAGTAGCAATATGCGAAGCTCAAAAGTCAAAAGTCAAAAGACTCGTACTCTCGGCTGTGTGAAGTTAATAGCCAATGACTAATGACTAATGACTAATGACTACCTATGCTTTACTGAATCCTAAACCCTTGTCTTCAGCGTATCGCTCCATAAAACGCATAAAGCGATCCCATTCATCGCTAGATTTCATCAAGTAGATAGCTTCTAACGCTTCCGGCTTACCGTTGATGAATTTACCCTTAACCTCGCGGGTGATTAGTTCTCCTTCTTCATCAATTAAGTACATCCCGGTAATCTCATCGGTGCTACCTTGGGCTAGAATTTTAGGATTTGTAAAAATAAAGGTTGCTGTACCACTGTCACCAGTGCGCGATCGCGTCAAACGTACTTCTGGAATTACGTCTTCGTCAAGTCCCTTGGAAAACTGTATTTTCGCCATGATGAGTTTAAAGTTTTGTGATCATTAGTTTAATATTCTCTCATCATTTGGTGGGTATTAGGGAGCAAAGGAAACACAGGGAATCTCTATTGCCTATTGTTTACTAAATAACGATCGTGAAAAGTTCAGGTAAAAACATTGTTTAAGAAGCCATACAGAGAATCCCTATCTACAACACACTAAGTATCCCGTAGGGAATGCACATACATAAAGGCTTGGTAAAAGTTTAAACTTTGTGTAAAAATGACAAAAATTAAGAAAAACTTCTAAAAATACCAACTTTTAAATTGATATGAGTTTATTTTGTCTAGTTCACGGTGCTTTCCAAGGTGCATGGTGTTGGGATTTGCTAGTTCCCTACTTAGAATCACAGGGCCACAAAACCCTAACAATGGATTTACCAATTGAAGATACATCTGCTACCTTGTCCGATTTTGCGGATGCAGTAATTCAAGTGATGCCAAAAACTGATGATGATATTGTGCTAGTTGGTCACTCAATGGCTGGTACTATCATTCCTCTGGTTGCCGAAGCAGTAAAAGTGCGTCAGTTAGTGTTTGTAGCTGCTCTGATTCCTTATCCTGGAATCAGTACACTAGACCAATTTTCTCATCATCTTGATTCTGATACACTCAAATCATTAAATTACCAACCAAAAGACCCAAGCCAATTAGAACAGTTTTATTCTGAGCCTAGTATGTATGAACCAACTGCGCTAGGCAAAGATTTTTCAGACGAAGCAGTATTAATAGATTTGTTCTTGCATGATTGTCCACCAGATGTAGCACAGTGGGCAATCTCAAAAAATCGTTCGCAACAATCTCTGGCATATATTTATGAAATAAATCCTCTAAAAGCATTGCCTTCGGTTGAGCGTAAATATATTGTTTGTACCAAGGACCGAATAATATCTCCTGCATGGTCACGCTATGCTGCACGCAAGCGTTTAGGAGTCGATGCCATTGAACTACCGTCTGGACATTGCCCACATCTGTCTTGTCCTGACCTTCTTGCCTCAGTATTAACTACTGATTAATTGTTTGGAACTCTTTCTCCAGTATCAAAGTTACTGGTCCGTCATTTTCGATGCTGACTTGCATCATTGCGCCGAATTTACCTGCTTCTACTCGCAAACCGCTATTTTTTGACATCCTCCCACCACTGATTCGGAGTACCGAATGCAGTGGGGGATTCCAAGA